>JALZGN010000208.1 GCA_030861005.1 Actinomycetota bacterium | reverse complement strand
CATGGCCCTCACTCGGCCGGATTTGCAGGAGAAACTATGTCGCGAGTGATCGCGCGTGTACGCGCGTGACGCCCCGAAACCTCCATGGTAAGGAGGGGGTCGACGGTTCGAGTCCGTCAGAGGGCTTAAAGGAGTACCTCCAAATCGCCCACTTCGGTTGCCGACTTTGTAAACAGGTGTCACGCGCGGGCACTCGCGGGGCTCTATCTCAAGTTCCTTCGCGCTCCGGACAAGCGGCCCGTTTGGCTTGCACAAGCCTTTTCGAACCCGGCTGACCCCCTCTCTACCTAGGAGGGTCCGGGAGGCCTCCCATGACGTGCCAGGTCATCCTCCGCTTCCAGATGTCGCAGGCAGCTGTGCGCTCGCCGCTCCGATAATGACCGGGTGGCCGGGCCTCCCAAGTTCCGGCGCTAGAAGCGCGGCAAGCACGGGAGTACCCTGACGTCATGCGTGTATGCGCCTCATGCGGGCACGAGAGCCCGGACGGATTCCGCTTCTGCGGGCGCTGTGGCGCCGACCTCGCTTCGGCGCCGAAGGAACGGCGCAAGCTGGCGACGCTCCTCTTCTGCGACATGTCCGGCTCGACCGCGCTCGGCGAGCGCGTGGACGCGGAATCCGTCCGCGAGATGATGGTCTCCTACTTCGACGAGATGCGCCGTGCGCTCGAACGCCACGGCGGGACCGTCGAGAAGTTCATCGGCGATGCCGTCGTGGCCGTCTTCGGCGTCCCGGAGGCACACGACGACGACGCTCTCCGCGCCGTGCGCGCCGCTTGGGAGATGCGTGAGCGCCTCGGCGGCCTGAACGCGGAGCTGGAGAGGCGCTATGGCACCCGGATCGCCCTGCGGATCGGCTTGAACACGGGCGAGGTGGTCGCGGGCGACGTCAGCTCGCGACAGACGATCGTCACCGGTGACGCCGTCAACATCGCGGCGCGACTGGAGCAGGCGGCGCCCCCGGGCGAGACCCTGCTCGGGGAGACGACCCGACAGTTCGTCCGGGACGCGGTGGCCGTCGAGCGTCACGACCAGCTCGCGGTGAAGGGAAAGGCAGACCCCGTGCTCGCCTGGCGGCTGGTCGACGTGCTCCCGGACGTTCCCGCCTTCAGCCGACCCATCCTCACGCCGTTCGTCGGGCGCCGACCAGAGCTCGACCTCGTGCGGGCTGCGCTCGAGCGCGTGGCGACGGAGAGGACGTGCGAGATCTGCACCGTCGTCGGGCCGCCCGGGATCGGCAAGTCCCGCCTCGCCCGGGAGTTTCTGGCGGACGCGGGTCCGGGTGCGCGAGCCGTGGTCGGGCGGTGCCTCCCCTACGGCGACGGCATTACGTTTTGGCCGCTCGCCGAGATCGTCAGGCAGGTCGCCGGCGAGCAGCCGAGGCAGCCGCTCCTCGAGCTCCTCGCGGCCGACGAATACGCCGAGCTCGCCGTCGACCGGATCACCGCCGCGGTCGGCGTCGCCGATGGCGCGCCGCAAGCGGGACATGTCTTCTGGGCGTTCCGACGATTCTTCGAGGCGTTGGCCCGCGAACGGCCGCTCGTCGCGGTCGTCGACGATATCCACTGGGCCGAGCCAACGTTGCTCGATCTCCTCGAGTACCTCGCGACGCTCGCCACGGACGCTCCGACGCTCTTCCTCTGCCTCGCCCGTCCCGACGTCTTCGACGCTCGCCCCTCGTGGGCTGTGCCGCGAGCGGGGGCGAGCATCGTCCGGCTGGAGCCGCTCGCGGCGAGCGACATCACGATGCTCGTCGAGGGGCTCGGCGGCGAAGCCGCCGGGGAGCGAGAACGGATCGTGGATGCTGCGAGCGGCAATCCGCTCTTCGCGGAGCAGCTCGTCGCCTTTCGAGCCGAAAAAGCCGGCGGGACCGACCAAGGCATCCCGCCCACGATCGACGTTCTCCTCGCCACGCGGATCGACCGCTTGCCCACGGACGAACGCACCGTCCTCGAGTACGCCGCCGTGGAAGGCCGCTCCTTCCACCGCGGCGCCGTCTCGGCGCTCCTGCCGGACGAGGTGCGTTCGGCGCTCGACGCCGTCCTCGTCGCCCTCGTCCGGAAGGAGTTCGTCCGCGCCGACGAGTCGCTCTTCCGCGCAGACGACGGGTTCCGCTTCGTGCACGTTCTCGTGCGCGACGCCGCGTACCGGTCGCTTCCGAAGCACGTCCGGGCCGACCTTCACGAGCGCTACGCCGCGTGGCTCGAGCAGGCGGCGGCCGACCGGCTGAGCGCCTTCGAGGAGATTCTCGGCTACCACCTCGAGCAGGCGTATCGACTCCGAACGGAGCTGGGGCCGGTGGCGGAGCCCGCACGCAGAGTCGGCGAGCGGGCGGCCGAGTACCTCGTGCACGCCGGGCGGAGGGCGGTGGCGCGGCGAGACCACCCTGCGGCCCAGAGCCTCCTCACGCGGGCCGCGGATCTACTCGAACCGGACGACGAACGACGCCTCGGCGCGCTCCTCGGGCTGGTCGACGTGGCCCTCGACGGCGGTGACTCTCGAACGGTCGACGAGTTGCTCGCCGAGGTGATCGCCCGCGCGGAGCGGGCCGGCTTCGAGGCCCTCGCCACGGAGGCGCGCCTTCGCCGCGCGCTCGCCGACGCTCACGCGGGGGGGCGAGACGAACGCGAAGCGTTCGCCGAGCTCTCTCGACAGGCGCGGGCGGCGGTCGGGGTCTTCGAGCGCGTCGGCGACGAGCGCCGGCTTGCCCAGGCGCTCGCGACGCTCGGGCGAGCCCTGTTCTGGCAAAAATCCGTGAGGGAGGCGGAGAAGCTGTACGAGGCGGCAGTCGAGCACGCACGCCGGGCCGGAGACCGGCATCGTGAGACGGAGACGCTCGCGTGGTGGACGGGAGCCAAGATGTGGGGGCCGACCCCCGTCACCGAGGCGCTTGCGTTTTGCGCCGACGTCTCGCGCATGCCGCTCGGCGATCCGCTCCTCACCGTGTCGGCTCTCGAGAAGCGCGGGTTGCTCGAGGCGATGCGGGGACGGTTCGCGGAAGGGCGCCTCGCCGTCGAGGAGGCGCGACAGCTGGCGGAGGATTTCGGTCTCAGCGTTCGGCAGGGTCTTGTGGCCGACTACGCCGGAAACCTCGAGCTTCTCGCCGGTGATTTCGAGGCCGCCGAGCGCGTGCTGCGCGAAGGCTATGACCTCCTCGGGTCCCTCGGCGGTGAAGAGGCGTTTCGCGCAACGCTTGCCGGCGTTCTCGCGGAGGCGCTGTACCGGCAGGGGCGCGCTGCAGAGGCTCTGGAGGTCTTGGACCGGATCCGATACACAGAAGACGAGCACGCCGCTTGCCGCGCGAAGGTTGTCGCGGCACTCGGCGACGTCTCTCGGGCCGAGCGCCTTGCGCGGCACATTCTCGCGGGGCTCGCACCGAACGAGCAACTGTACGTTCGCGCAAACACGTTGCTGGACATCGCGACCGTGCTCCGGTTCGCCGGCCGGCCCGCCGAGGCGGCGGCGACTGCGTCCGACGCGGTTCGTCTCTTCGAGGAGAAGGGAGACGTCGTCTCCGCGGCGAGAGCCCGGGCGTTCGTCGACGACGTCCGGCCGCTCACGCCGTAGGTCATGGAACCGGGATCGTCGGCCGGCGTCCACCGGACGCGCCTCGACGAGGTAGGCGTGATTCACGACGAAGGCGCGGCACGCGTTGCGAGCGTCGTTCCGCGGAGCGGTAACCAAACCGGCCGGACCCCGGGAAACCACCTTCACGAGCTGTGAATGGGGCGACTTGTCATGCGGCCCGCGCGTGTCCAAACGTGGCGCAGCCATGACGCCAGCCCATCCCTCTTGTGTCCAAACACCCGGAGCGTCACCGGCGAGCACGACGGGCGGCGTCCTCACCTTCGAACCGCGCGCGGATCGGCCCCGTCCCGTTCGGCGGCTGACGCGACGGTAAGGGAACACTGAGGGAACACCACCGCGGGCACCCGCGTCCACGCGCGCTCACGTCTTTCCGGCGATTCCTTCTTCTTGCGCGGCGTTCGTACCCGCGGCTTCCCGCCCTTGCCCGCGGTTCCCGGCTCGTCGCTCGATGGTAAGGAGGGGGTCGACGGTTCGAGTCCGTCAGAGGGCTCTAGCTTCCTGCAAATCGGCTGCCTCTGTTGTCTGATCAGATACCGAAGAGCACCTCCCTACCGGCTCTCGCGCGCCTCCAGCCGAGCAGTGGCCGCGCGAAAGTGCCTGCAAGAGAGCGCAACGGCCGAAT
>JALZGN010000177.1 GCA_030861005.1 Actinomycetota bacterium | reverse complement strand
CGTCACGCACCGCCTGCGCCGGCTCCGATAGCGAGCGGCTGGTCGCCGCGCTCGCGCGTCCGCCTCCTTCGCGCCGCCGCGGGGCTTCATCCACCGCTCGCTCCAGCAGGCAAAACGCAAGTTTTTCGCCGGCTGCCCGTCTACTTCCATGCATGTTGCGGTGGAACGTAGGCACCTAGCCTCTTCCCGGTAGAGCTGCGGCATGCCTCGCTCCCGGAACAGCGAGCCGGGGCAGGGGCGCTAGCTCCTGCCCCCCTGTTCGGAGCCGGCTCGCACGTGGGCAGCGGCGCCGGCGCGCCCGTGCGCGGCGCGCGACCGCTGTGATCGCGAGGCTAGAGGCCCGGGATGTCGCGGCCGCCGGCGAACCTGCTCAGCAGGTCGCTCGGATTGATCCCGAAGCGTTCGAGAAGTCCCGCGTCGCGGTCGGTGTCGACCTGATCGGGCAGCTCCTGCTCGGCCTCTCGTGCCTGGTCCTCCTGCCCTCGTTCGCGCAGAAGGTCGAGAACCGTCTGCTTGTCGATTTGCATCAGTGCCTGTCCTCCTCGTGACGGCGGCCGGCCCGCTGAACGAGCCGGCCGCTCACCGACTGTATTCCGACCCTAGCGGCGAAGCTCGCCCGCGTCGTCGACGTCCACGCGCTCCTTCCGGAGCTCCTCCGAGACGGTCTCGGTCTCCGTCTCGACGTCCGTCTCGAGCCCGACCCGCTCCTTCGCGACCGTTTGCTTCTCGACGACGGGCTGCTCGGCGCGAAGCGGAACCTCGACCTCCTCCTCGCCGATCTCGGTGCCGCTCACGGGCTCGTCGATCGGCTCGCGGGTTACCCGAGCGGTCTCGCGTTGGAGCTCGACGTCCATCGCCACAGGCTCCGTCTCGACCCACTTGCGAAGCCGCGCCTGGCCCGCCTCGACGTCGCGCTTCCCGACCGCGAGCTCCTCCTCGCTTCGGACGACATCCCGCTCGCCGACGGACCCGCGCGGCGTCTCGCTCGCGACGCCGCCGGCGGGCAGGTCACCTTCCGGGAGGCCCGTGTCCGAGCGGCGCTCCGAGTACTCGAGCCCGTAGATCGCGTAGAGGCGCGCCTCAGTCTCCCGGCTGATCTCGTCCGAGTCGATGTCCGGCGTCTCCTTCACCTGGTCTTCGGTGTACGGGACGCGGAAGCCGTCCTCGGCGCGCGAGATGCCCGCCACCGGGACGACGGCTCGCTTCCTGCCGAGAAAGCCCGTGCTGAGGCCGATCCACTCGGGACGGCCCGTCTCGTCGTCGAGGAAGATGTCCTCGACCTCACCGATCTTCGCGCCGTCCGAGGCGTAGACGGGCTGCCCACGCGCGCTCCTCAGGTCTTCGAGTGCCGTCGTCTCTTGCATTGCGAATATCCCTCCCCTTCGGTTGTCTCCCTCGCGCCTACCCACGGCGTCGCGCGCGAAACGGCGGACGCCGGGGGCGCGCTAGCCGATGCGATCGTCGAGGACGACCTCGTAGAGCTCGACGGTCTCGAGGTCGACGCCGGCGGCGGCGACCATGCTCTCTCGCACCTGGGTCCGGCCCCTCGCACTGCGATCTGCCGCCTCGCGGGTCTCCCAGAGGCTCACGATGCGAGCCGTCCCGGCCTCGCCGTCGGCCAAGACGAGGAGGCCCTTGTACCCGTCGAACTGGCGCAGCCAGTCGAGCATCGAGTCCGCGGCCATGCGCACCGTCTCCGCGATGCGCGGGCCGCCGCCTCGCACGCTCGTTACGCTCGCGAACACGTCGTCAGCTTAGTTCCCGACGCATCTCGCCGCCCCGGCTGGGCCGAGGCCCGCCGGCACGAGGAGTCGCGGCGGTTTGTGGAGACCCGCGAGCGAGGTTTCCCGCCGCGCGACTGATGGAAGGAGGCTCGCATGGAGTGGTGGGTGATCGTCCTGATCGTCGCCGGTGTGCTCGTTCTTCTCGCCGTCCTCCTGCTCGGCGGTCGCCGTGCGCAGACGCGGCGCAGGGAGGCGAAACGCGGAGAGGCAGCCGAGCTACGCCAAGAGGCCGCGCTGCAAGCGCGTCGCGCCGAGGAGCGTGAGGCGCTTGCGGAGGAACAGGCCGAGCGCGCTCGCCGCGAGCGCGAGGAAGCCGAGGCGCGCCTCGAGCGGGCCGACAGCGTCGACCCGGACGTCGACCGCTAGAAAAGGGCGGCCGAGAGCCGCCGGCGGTAGCGCGCGCTCACGGGGTGATCCTGGCCCAGGTCTCGAAAGAGCGCGAGCATCAGGCGCCGGATCCGGTCTCGGCGCGTCGGCTCGGCGTCCTCGAGCTCCCCGAGCAAGACCTCGAGGGCCGTTTCATAGTCGCCTCCGTCGAGGGCGCTCAAGACGTCGGGAAGCTCGCCCGACGCCGCGAGCTCCTCGACGAGACGCTCGGCCTGCGACGGCTCCGTCAGCTCGTCGAGAAACGCGGCGACCTTCGCCGGCGGCTGCGCTCCGACGAACTCCGAGACGACGTTCCCGTTCCGGAAGGCCTTCACGGCGGGGATCCCCCGGACGTCGAAGCGTGTCGCGAGCGACGGGCTTCCGTCGACGTCGACCTTCGCGAGCACGACCTTCCCCTTGCGTTCGGCGACCGCGCCCTCGAGGACCGGGGCGAGAAGGTGGCAGGGTCGGCACCACTCCGCCCAGAAGTCGACGACGACAGGGATCTCCCGCGAACGCTCGACGACTTCCGACTCGAACGTGACTTCGTCGACGTCCATGTCGGGAGCCTAGCCGCGCTGCTAGCGTCGTCGGCGTGACGGTCAGATTGGAGGAGCTTCTGCGGACGGCGTTCCCGGAGGCGACCGAAGTCGAGGTCCTCGATCGGACCGGCGGCGGCGATCACTTCCAGGTGACGGTGGCGAGCTCCCGCTTCTCGGGGCTCCCGCTCGTCGACCAGCACCGCCTCGTCTACGATGCCCTCGCGGAACCGCTCGCGGACGGCACGATCCACGAGCTTCGGATCAAGACACGAGGAGGGTCATGAGCGAGCTGAAGGAGCGGATCAGGCAGACGATCGAGTCTGAGGACGTCGTCCTCTTCATGAAGGGCACACCGGATCGGGTCTTCTGCGGAAACTCAGCCCGCGCGCTCGCCGCGCTTCGATCCGCCGGCGCGCCGGTCACCGCGATCGACGTCCTCCCCGACCCCGCCATCCGGCAGGAGCTTTCCGCCCTCTCCCAATGGCCCACGATCCCGCAGGTATTCATCCGCGGCGAGCTCGTGGGCGGCGCCGACATCGTCGAAGAGCTCGCCGATACCGGTGAGCTCAAGGAGAAGCTCGACGCATCGCTGGGGGACGGCTATGCGGCGGCGCGGGGCGAGCGGGTCGTCGAGCTCGGCACGCCCGGAACGGCGTTTCGGGTCGTCGGGTGACCTTTCTCGACCGTCTCCTCGGGCGGCGGCGCGAGTCGGACGCTGCCCGCCAGCAAGGCGATCCGCACGCGCTCGACCGGGCGGACGACCCGCGCGGCGGCGTGCAGTCCCACGAGTACCGAACGGCCGAGCCGCGCGACCTGGTCGAGGAGGGCGGCACCGTCATGAGCGGTCCCGGGGGAGCGCCCCAGGAGGGCGAGCCGGTCGAAGAGCGCCGAGCGCGCGACACCGACTAGAGCCGCCCCCTCGCCGCCAGAGCGCGTCGGGGACGACCGCGGGGACGAGCCGGCGTCTACAGGAGCCAGAGTAAGACCCCGAGGCCGACGAGTGCGGCGACGAGCGCGCCCATCGCGAGGAGCGGCCACGGGTTGAAGACGAGCCGATTGTCCTCTTCCCAGCGAGACTCGCGTCCGCGCCGTGGAGGAAGCACGGGCATGCGCGAACTCTAGACCGCGTCCGAGGACTTGCCGTGCGCCGGGGTATGCCGCGGCGCGCCGCGCTAGGCGTGCCGCGGGCCGCAAGTTGCAGTCTGTTACTTGCGTACACGGGCGGCCCCTACCTTCGTGTGCCCGCGCGTGCTCCTCTCGCTCGGGAAGCCGTCACGGCTCCGTGTGGACGATGACGTCCGCGATCTCCGAGTGCTCGCGGCGGATCCGCTCCTCGATCTCGCTCGCGCGCGCGTGCGCGTCAGCGAGGGTGCGATCCGGCTCGAACGCGAGCGTGAGGAACGCGACGAGACCGTCGTCCGTCCGGTAGAGGCGCAGGTCGCGAGGCGGGCGGCCCGTCACCTCCGCGACGACTCGACGCACTTCCTCGCGCTCGCCTTCGGACGTCTCCGCGGGAAGTGGCCGGCCGGCCGTCTCCTCGCCCAGCGGCTCGAGGTGCGTCTGGACGGCGGAGACCTCAGGCAGCTCCTCCCGGATGGCCGCTTCGACGTCGGAGGCGACCGCGTGCGCCTCGACGAGTGGCAGCGAACCTGGCAGCTTCAGGTGGAGCGAGATCTCGGTGCGATCGTCGGCGTGAAGCACGGTGACGTTGTGGATCTCCCGTACCTCGCGAACGCGGGCAGCGGCGGCGAGCGCGCGATCGCGCAGCGCCGCATCCTCCGAGCGCGGCTCGACGTGCACGACGACGTCGGCGCCGGGGAGAGCCTCCTCGACCGCCTCCTCGACCGCATCGGCCGCAGCGTGACCCTGTCCGACCGCCCCTCCCGGCGCGACGCCGATGACGATGTCCGCGAAGTGCCGCCCCGCGGCGCGGCGCATCCGGAGGCGGCGGAGTTCGACGCCGGGCGCGAGCGCCTCGATCGCCCGCCGCGCCGCCTCGTCGGCGCTGGCCGGTGTCCGATCCATGAGGACGTCGACGTTTTGGCGGATGAGCCGCGCCGCAGCGAGGAGGACGAGCGCGGCGACGAGGAGCGCCGCCGCCGAGTCGCCGTCAGGATGCCCGGTGCTCGCGGCGACGAGGCCGACGACGACCGCCGCGGAGCCGCCGAGGTCGCTCGCGAAGTGGAGCGCATTCGTCGCGAGCGCCGCGCTCTCGTAGCGCCGCGCTCCGCGCCAGGAGACCACGACCCGGCTCGTGTCGATCGCCATCACGAGCGCCACCGCCGCAAACGCCCACCAGGAGAGGTCGAGCTCGGGCGGATCGCCGGCAGCGAGGCGGCCGATCGCGCTCGCTGCGATCACGAGGCTGACGACGACGAGCACGCTCGCTTCGGCGAGCGCCGCGAGGTGCTCGGCCTTCCCGTGGCCGTAGGGGTGTCCGGAGTCGGCGGGTCGAACGGCGACCCCGACGGCGAAGAACGTGAGGATCGCCGCAGCGAGGTCGGTCCCCGAATGCGCGGCCTCGGAGAGGAGCCCGAGGCTTCCGGTGGCGAGGCCCGTCGCCAGCTTGACGACGATGAGGACGACGGCGGCCACCACCGAGACGAGCGCGATCCGGCGCGCAGGCGTCACACGGAAACCGTAGACGGAAGGGCGGTCCAGGTTCTTCCAGCTATCCTGGCACCGTGGCCGAGCAGCCGGACGAAGCGGCGGTGTACGAGGTCGTCTGCCCGCACTGCGGGAAGACGTTCGCCTCCGAGCGACTCACGGGCGGCGCCGCCCGCTACCAGGGCTTCAAGTGCCCGCACTGCCGCCTCTTCGTCGCCTTCGACCGCGTCGGCAAACCGCGGAAAGCGAACCCCGCCGCCTAGCCTTCCGTCCTCACGCCGCCCCGCCCTGGGACGGTTACATGCAGTCCTTGAGCCCCTGGGACTCGGGGAGCGACTCGAGCTTCTTCAGGGTGTGGTTCTCGATCTGACGGATCCGCTCGCGCGTCACGCCGAAGGCCCGCCCGACCTCCTCGAGGGTCTGCGGCTGGTCGCCGCGCAGCCCGAAGCGGAGCTCGATCACCTTGCGCTCGCGGGCCGGAAGCGAGTCGAGCGCGCGCTCGATGTCCTCGCGGCGGAGGTGGACCGACGCCGAGTCGAACGGCGACTCGGCCTGCTCGTCCTCGACGAAGTCACCGAGCTCGGACTCCTCTTCCTCCCCGATCGGTTTCTCGAGGGAGACGGGAAGCTGGGCCATGCGGAGGATCTCGCGCACCTCCTCCGTCGCGATCTCGAGCTCGTCGGCGATCTCGTCGGGCCGTGGTTCCCGGCCCAGCCGCTGGACGAGCTGGCGCTCGATGTGCACGACCTTGTTCAGCTTCTCGACCATGTGCACCGGGATCCGGATCGTTCGCGCCTTGTCCGCGATCGCGCGGGTCACCGCCTGCCGGATCCACCACGTCGCGTAGGTCGAAAACTTGTAGCCCTTGCGGTAGTCGAACTTCTCGACGGCGCGGATCAGGCCGAGCGAGCCCTCCTGGATCAGGTCGAGGAAGGAGAGGCCGCGCCCGAGGTAGGCCTTCGCGATCGAGACCACGAGGCGCAGGTTCGCCTCGATCATCTGCGTCTTCGCGGCCATGTCGCCGCGCTCGATCCGCTTGGCGAGGTACACCTCCTGGTCGGCCGTGAGAAGGGGCACCTTCCCGATCTCGCGCAGGTAGAGACGGAGCGAGTCGAGCGACGGCTCGACGGTGAGGTCGAGCTTCGGCGCGGCCTTCTCGTCCTCGGCGAGCGCCGGCTGCTCGTGCGGTGGGGTCTTGTGCTCGACGCCTTCGACGAGCTCGACGCCGTGGTCGATCAGGTACGTGTAGAAGTCCTCGACCTGCTCCTTGGTGAGGTCGACCTCCTCCAGGCCGGCGACGATCTCGTCGTAGGTGAGGAAGCCCTTCTCCTGACCGTCGACGACGAGCTTGTGCAGCTCCTCGATGTCCGGCAGGGTGATGTCGACCGTCAGCATGTGCTCGCCTTTTCCTCCTTACCGTTTCATCGTCTTCGAGTGGAACGGAAAGAGCCGGCGAGGTCCCTGCTTCCCCCGGCTCAGGCACGTGTGACGGGCGATTCTAACATCGGTTGGGGAAAACTGAGAAATCCCGATTCAGGAACGGCCTGAAACCAGGC
>JALZGN010000175.1 GCA_030861005.1 Actinomycetota bacterium | reverse complement strand
CGGCGAGAACGCGCGCGACCGCCGCCGCCGCGAGCGCGGCGACGACCTCGTTCAGCGACGCCCCGAGCCCGCGGGCGACGGCGCGAAGCTTCCGCTCGGGGAGCGCCGCCATCGCCCATCGCGTCCGTCCGGTTCCCGGCTTGAAGCGAGGCCGCCCGGCCGATGCCCTGAGGAGAGAGACCCATCCCTCGAGCGACTCCGTTTTCTGCACCGCCGATCGCTCGGGCTCGGCGTCGCCGAGGTCGGCGGCTCGATCTCGCGTCGTCACCACGGGCGAGACGCCGTCGAGGAGGACGCGGACAGCGTGCACGGCACTCATCCCGTCCACCATCGCGTGATGCCAGCGCATCAACATCGCCGTCTCCCCGTCCGCGAGCCCGTCGAGCACGTGCGCCTGCCAGAGGGGGTGGCGTGGGTCGAGCGCGCGATCGTTCAGGCGCGCGACGGTGCTCTCGAGCTCGAGCCGACCGCCCGGCTCGGGCACCGTGGTGGCCGTGACATGGCGCTCGAGGGCGAAGCCGCGATCGTCTACCCACGTCGGCGCGGCCAGGCGGGCGGGGAACGGCCGCACGACCTGTCGGAAGCGGGGAAGGAGGTCGAGCCGCTCGGCGAGATGCGCGTGCAGACGCTCGACCGTCAGCACCTCGCCCTCCGCATTCCGCCCGACACGGAAGAGACCGGCGCCAGTGAGGGGAAGCGACGCGCTCGAGGAGGCGAGGTAGAGCGTGTCGTGCGCGCTCAGGCGGTCCGGCGGGGGACGACGAGGGGTCACGTGCTGTTCGCCACCCCCAAGCGCTCGAGCAGGGCGAGCTCCCCCGGGCCGGGAGGCGTCGGCGAGCTCGGGGTCTCCTCCACCGCACCGGCCCTCTCGCGCCGGAAGTCGCTCGCGAGCCGCCGAAGCGCGGGAACGCGGGAGGACGCGTCGAGGATCAGCTCGATCGCGTGGAACATCCGGAGGACTGCTTCCGGCGAGCCGGCGGCGTGGACGAGGCCGCGCTCGACCGCCTCGGTCGCTTCCAGGCGGCCGTCGAGGATGGCGAGAACGACACCGCTGCTCGTCGCCCCGTCGCCGTCGACCGGCGGTGGCTCGCCGCCGGCGCGCTCGGCGAGCCGGCCGGCGCGCAGAAGGAGGCGGCCGGCGACCATCGACACGATCACCGTCTCACCGTCGAGCCCGATCCGCGCGCTGTAGCCGTCGACGACGTCGCGGAGCCGTGCACCGGCTCCCCACGCGTCGTCGTCGAGCGCGCGCACGAGCGCGCGTATCCACGCTCCCAGGCTCCTCCGGTCAGTCGACACGCTCGAAGGCCGCGAGACCTTCGCCCTCCGCCTCGACGCCGCCGATCCGCGCGCGGTAGCGAAACGTTCCCAAGAGCTCGTGGATGAAGCCGTAACCGGGCCGAACAGGCTCGGCGACGACGATCTGCGCCGCGTGGACGAGCGACGCGTCAAGCTCGACGCGATCGTACCCGTCGTCGGCCACGAAGCTCACAACGGACGGCAGTCGCGGGCGGGCTCGCCCGGTGTGGAGCGCGGCCATCGCGCCCGGAACGCGCCCGAGGGGCTCGGCGAGCGCCCCTCCCGCGTCGGTCCGCACGGTCCGCCCGCCGAACGAGCGCGCGCGGCCGCCGACCTCCGCGCGAAACTCGATCGTGCCCGCTTGGTGGCCGCGATCGGTCGGCCGAGTCGTCACGAAGGTGCTTCCGTCTGGCGAGAGGAAGGCGCACCATTCCCAGCCAGCGTCCGTTCACGGCACCGCTCGCCGTTCAGCCCGCACGCCTGATGATCCCTCCGCGCGGTCGCGCCGACGTAACGCTGCGGCTGGCGCTCCTCCCCAGCCTGTTCGTGCCCGGGAACGTCTACTCGCTCAGCATCGCGGTGCAGGGTCAGGAGGAGCTTTGGCTCGACGTAGTCATCTGGGCCGAGGAGGACGTCGAGGTCGCGCCCGCGGCGCCGAGTCCGGACGCCGAGCCGGCGAGCGAGGCGAGCGAGACCCGTCGGAGCGTGCGCTGTCCCGCGTGCGGCCGCACGTTCACACGCGCTGGAGGCGACCTGCGTCTGCGCCCGCACAAGACTCCCGATGGTGCGCCGTGCCCGGAGCGAGCGGGCGTCTCGAACGCCGCGACCGGCGCGCGAGACGACGGGATCGTCACCGCGCTCGCCGACCCGCGTCGCCGCAAGCGGCGAACGCCGAGCGATGTTCGGCGTGCCGCTCGGCGACGGGGCGCGGCGCCGAGCTGACTCCCGAGACGAGACGCGGCCGCGGTCACATCGGCGCCGTCGTCGGCGACCTGAGGCTGCGTCGAACCTCGACGTCGATGAGCGCCTGGGGCGATCACAGCTGGTTTTGGGTTCCAGATGGAGCCGGCGGGCCCATCCCGGGTAGCGGACCGTCCTCGGCTTCGCCGTCCTCGCCTCCCTCGATCGTGGGCAGCCCGGTCGCCTTCCACCGGGCGAACCCCCCGACGACGTCCGTCGCCGTGCGCCAGCCGAGCTCCTGCAACGTCGCCGCCGCGAGACTCGAGGAGAACCCGTCCGCGCAGAAGACGATGACTCGCTGGTCGGGCCGAAGGTAGGGGTTGGAGTAGCCCGAGTCGGGATCGAGACGCCACTCGAGCACCGAGCGCGGAATGTGCAACGAGCCGGGAACGATTCCCTCGCGCCGACGCTCGTCGCTCGAGCGGAGGTCGACGAGCAGCGCTCCCCCGCGCATCGCCTCGAAGGCCTCGCTCGGCTCGAGGCGCGGGGCGATCCGGGCGTGGGCCTCGGCGAGAAGGTCCGTCGCCGTCCGCCGTCGCGGAGCCGGTCCCGTCGCGAAGCGGGTCGCCGCCACCCAGACACCGCTTCCGGCCGTGAGGGTCGAGACGACGAGGATCGCCGCGCTCGCCCCAAACGCATCGGCGACGATCCCGGCGACGAGGGCGCCGACGACGAAACCGAGATCCCGCCAGAAGCGGTAGACGCCGACGAGCGGCGCGCGGTCGACCGGCAGGGCGACGTCCGATACGGCGGCGATCAAGGTCGGGTAGACGAGCGCGGTGCCGATCCCGAGGAGGACGGCGGCTCCGAGAGCCGGAACGAACGCCCCGCCGCCGGCCACGAGAAGGGCAAGCGCCGCCGCTTGCACGAGCATCCCGCTCACGATGAGGGGCTTGCGCCCGGTCCGGTCGGAGAGCGCACCAGTCGCGAGCTGGCCCAGGCCCCAGACCGCCGGGTAGACACCGGCGACGATGCCCACCTGGGCCAGGCTCGCGCCGTTCGCCGCCAGGTAAAGGGGAGTGAGCCCCCAGGCGAGAGCATCGTTCAGGTTGTTCACGAGGCCCGCCTGCGAGGAGGCGCGGAGCACCGGGTCTCGTGCGCTTCCACGAAGAAACGCCGAGCGCCAGCCGCTCGCCAACGCCGCTCCCCGCCGGCGCTGCTCCTCGTCGACGTGCGCCCCGGTATCGCGGACGAAGAGGAGCGAGACGAGCGTTCCGAGCGCGGCGATGATGGCGGCGCCCGTCCAGACGAGAGTCCGCGGGGCATACGCCGCTGCGAGCGCTCCCGTGGCGAGCGCGCTCGCGGCGACGCCCACGTACCCCGCCGCCTCGTTCAGCCCAAGCGCGAGCCCGCGCCGGCTCGGACCCGCGAGGTCGATCTTCATCACCACGGTCATCGACCACGCAAAGCCTTGATTGAGGCCGAGGAGAACGTTCGCGGCGACGATCACCCACCAGCTCGGTGCGAGGGCGATCAGGGCCGGGACTGGGAGAGCGAGAAGCCAGCCGGAAACGAGGAGCCGCTTTCTCCCCGCCCGTTGCGCGAGACCGCCGGCGGCGAGATTCGCGAACGCCTTGGCGACGCCGAACGCGGCGACGAACGAGAGGATGGCGCTCTTCGACGACAGCCCGAAATCGTCCTTCCCGACGAGCGGGAGGACGCTCCGTTCGAGACCTGCGATTGCCCCGACGAAGGCGTTCAGCGCCACGAGCAGAGCGAACTGGCCCGCGTTCGCCCGGATACCGAGGCGAACGCGCTCTCGCGTCATGCTCGCGCCAGCGAGAGCCCGCGTCTCCCCGCCCCGGCGAGTGCCTTCGGTGCGCAGGTGGAGAACCGGCCCGCGTTCATTCCGTTTCTCAACGGTACGCCGTCGGCGCGACACACGAAAGCGAAAAGGAAACGCTCACGCTCACGGCGGCGTCCGAGCTAGCATCGAGGGCGTGAGGCCGTTCGTCTTCGCAATCGCCGCCGGGTTGGCCCTCGTGCTCGCGGGTCTCGCCTTCGCTCACGCGGTCACCTGGCGCGGAACGAGCGGCTCCGACGTCCGCTACGGGCACGCCCACCGCGACACGTTCCGGGGCGGTGCCGGGAACGACGAGCTGTACGGCCGAAAGGGGCCCGACACGCTCTTCGGCCAGCGCGGCCGCGATCTCCTCGCCGGCGGGCGCGGCCCCGACATCCTCGACGGGGGGCGGGGCGTCGATTCGCTCTACGGCGGCTACGGCGACGACGTCGTCCTGGCCCAGGACGGCAACCTCGATGTCATCGTCTGCGGCCCGGGGCGCGACATCGCCTGGGTCGACCAAGGGGCCGACTACTGGGAAGGCGGCGGCTGCGAGGACGTCCGGCGTGCACAGGCCAGGCGCTGACGGGTTCGCGCTGCGGCGCGAGTCCCCGTAGACGAGCGTCGGCGAACGCGCTTCCCCCGGCGACAGTAGGTCGTCCGGGCGAGCGGGACGAGACGAGAGGACTCGGGCATCGCGTCAAGCGAGCGGGTCGTCGACGCGCTCGATCACGCGTGCGACGAGCGCTCGCCACCGCGGACGAACATCGACGACTTCGACGGCCAGCCCCGCCTCGCGCGCATCCGCGAGCAGGGCTCTCAACGCGAGCGCGCCCGTGATGTCGATCCGCCCGAGTCCGTCGAGATGCACGGTCAGCCGCTTTGCCTCGGGGTGGCCGGCGACGAGCTCGAGGACGGCATCCTCCAGTCTTCGCGCCGCCCCGAACCAGAGGACGCCGCGGGGTCGAAGATGAAGGGTCCCATCTTCCGTCCAGCTGAGAACTTCGAGCCTGAGCTCGCGGCGGAGATGGAGCGCGACCGAGAGCATAACCCCGACGACGAGCGCGCGCTCGACGTGGGGCGAGAGCGCGAGCGTGAGTGCGAGCGTGAGCAACCCGACGACGAACTGGGCTCGCGAGTAGCGAGCGAACCGAACGAGCGGCGGGATGCGGATGAGCCCCACCACCGCGCTGACCACGATCGCGGCGAGCACGGCTCGCGGAAGGGGAGAGAGGGACGAGGCGAAAGGGAGGAAGGCGAGGACGGCGAGCCCGGTCACCGCTCCGCTCCAGCGCGTCTTCGCGCCCGCGATTCTGTTGAGGGCGCTTCGCGAGAACGAGCCGCCGACCGGAAATCCTCCTGAGAAGGCGGCTGCGACGTTCGCTGCCCCCTGGCTTACGAGCTCGCGATTCGGATCCCATGGTCGTCGCTCGGCCGCTGCGAAGGTGCGGGCGATCGCCGCGGGTTCCGCGAACCCGACGACCGCGATCACGATTCCGGGGACGACGAGGCTCGAGAACGAGCTCCAAGCGAGGTCGATCGAGAACGGAGGCGGATCGAAGGGAATCGCGCCGACCTTCTCGCCTTCGTACCCGGCCCACCTGCTGTAGAGGATCGCGAGCGCGGCCGCGACGAGAGCGGCCGGGAACAACGGGTGAGCGCGGGGACCGGCGAGCATGAGCGCGAGCGTCGCGGTCGCGAGGACGAGCGAGGTCACGTTCCAGCTCCCGACGTGGGTCAGCGCGTACGCCGCCCCCTCGAGGATCCCCTCGCGCCCTGGCGCTTGGACACCGACCGCGGCCGGGAGTTGCGAGCAGACGATCAGGATCGCCGCTCCCGACGTGAAGCCGACGAGCACGGGCTGCGACATCAGGTACGCGATCACGCCGCCCCTGACGAAGCCGATCACGAGGCGACTGGCGCCGACGATGAGCGCGAGCAGGAGGCCGAGCGCGACGTACTCGTCGCTCCCGAGCGGAGCGAGCGACGAGAGCGCGCCGAGCGTGAGCAGGCTCGTAACTGCGACGGGTCCCGTCTGGAGGTAGGGAGACGACGCGAAGAGGGCGCCGACGATCGGCGGAAGCGCCGCCGCGTACAGGCCTCGGTGCGACGGCATCCCGGCGAGCTGGGCGTACGCGAGCGACTGGGGAACGAGCACGAGCGCGACCGTGATGCCCGCCACGACGTCGCCGGCCCGGAGCCCCGCCGCCTCGCGCGCCCGACGAACACCCGCGCGCTCGTCCTTCGCGCCTATCGCCAAGCGATCGCCCCGTCCGTCCGGCCGCGGCGTCCGGCTACGCGACCGGTGCTGCGATCCGAGCCCGATGCCAGGCGTTGTTCATGTACCCCTTGGGATTCCAGATTCGCCCCGCGTCCTCGGGCTGTGTGTTCGCGGCCGAATCCCACGCTCGCACGGCCGCCACGCCGTCGGTCGCGCCGGCGTCGAGCTCAGCGTGCCAAAGTCGCCAGACGCCGGCCGCCCGCCCCGCCGAGAGCGTCGCGATCGTCCACGTCGCCCCGCCGTCGAGCGAGACGTCGACGCGCTCGATCGTGCGCTCGCCGCCGGTGAGCGCGTAGCCGTCCGCGAGAAACGTCGCGCGCGCGCCGCGCGCCTCCGCGATCCGGCAGATCGCGGACGAGACGGAGAGCTCCCCGAGCTCGAGACCCTCCGCACCGTCCGTCGCCGTCGCGAGGTCGGGAGGGAAGAGACGATAGGCGTGCGTCTGGAAGTAGTTCGACGACGACGACGCCTGCACGGACACCGCCGAGAGCCACTTCACGCTTCGAGCGCCGACGTAGCCGGGGATGACGACCCGGAGCGGGAACCCGTGCGCGGGCGGAAGCGGCTCTCCGTTCATCGCCCAGGCGAGGAGGACGTCGGGGGTGAGGGCCTTCGCGAGCGGGATCGATCCCCCGAAGGCCTCCCCGTCGGTCCTCCCCGTCGGGATATCGAGGCCGGTGAAAGCGACGTGGCCGGCGTTCGGCGCGACCCCGGACGCGAGGAGGACGTCACGGAGACGGACTCCCGTCCAGCGCGCGGTGCCGATCGCTCCCGCCCCCCACGGGATCTCATCCGGGATCGTCCTGATCGCGGCGAGCTCCGCTCGGCGATTCCCGGCGCACGCGAGCGTTGCCGTGACCGTCGCGGCCGCGAACCGCTCCCGCAGGTCGTCGAGCGCGAGCGCGAGCGGCGCCCGCACCATTCCGTCGATCTCGAGCCGATACGAGGCGGCGTCGACGGTCGGGATGGCGCCGTGGCTTCGGATGTAGAAGAGCTCGGTCGGCGTGATCTGGAAGCGACCGAGCAGGTCGAGTGGCGTCTCGACGTTGAGAGGCGTCCTGCTCCAGACGACGAGGTCGCGGTGCTTGCCCGCCGCCGTCACATCAGCACGTAGACGCCACCGTCCTCGACGATGACGGGAAACGTCTTTGCCCGGACCTTCGGGTCGACGAGCGACCGGCCGCTCTCGATCTCGAACTCCCAGCCGTGCCAGGCACAGCGGAGGATGCGACCCTCGCGTCCGTACACGTAGGCGGCGGCGTCCGAAGGGAGCGTCGTCCCCGTGACCGGGCCGAGGCAAAGCGCTCCGCCTCGATGCGGACAGCGGTTGTGCAGCGCGAAGAACTCGCCGTCGACGTTGAAGACGCCGACGCTCCGGCCGTCGACGTCACGGACGACGCGCTCTCCGGGCGCGAGCTCGGAAGCGGCGCAGACGAAGCGGCGCCGTCGCGTCTCGGGCGCGTGAGGGCCGCTCCTCATCTTCCGCTCGGCTCGGCCGCCATAGCGGGTGATGCGACTCGCTTCGGCAGTCGATAGACCTCGCGGGCGTTCTCGCTCAGGATCCGCTCCTTCCATGCAGGCGGGAGGGGGACGAGGTCCGGGTCGTCGAAATCCCAATGGGGGTAGTCGGAGGCGAAGAGGAGCGTGTTCTCGCCGTCGATGGCCTCGAGCAGGCTCCAGAGATGGCGCGTTTCCTTCGGCTGCTCGAGCGGCTGGGTCGTGAGCCGGATGTGGTCGGCGGCATACTCGCTCGGAAGGCGCTTGAGCCAGGGCGTCTCTTTGCGAAGCGCCTTGTAGTCGGCATCGAGGCGCCAGAGGACCGCAGGGAGCCACGCCACCCCTGCCTCGATGAGGACGAACTTCAGGCTCGGCCACTTCTCGAAGACGCCGTGCGCGATGAGGCTCGCGACGTGACCCATACCGGTCTCGCAGAGAAGCGCATGCGCTTCCCAGAAGAACGTCGGCGGGCCGCAGCCGGTCGGGTTCGCGTTGATGCCCCCCTGACCGCCGAGGTGGGCGGCGATCGGTAGGTCGAGCTCTGCCGCCGCCTCCCAGATCGGGTGATAGAAGGGGTCGCCGTACGGGCGCTGCGAGCCCGTCGAGACGAGCACCTGGACGAAGCCCGGATGCTCTCCCACCCGCCTGATCTCCGCCGCTGCGCCTTGCGGATCCTGCGGCGCGACGACGAGCGACGCTCGCAGCCGCTCGTCCCGGGGGAGCCACTGCTCGAGCGTCCAGTCGTTCGCCGCCGTGACGAGCGCCGACGCGAGGGGAGCGTTCGCGAGCGTCGAGGCCTCGATCGCCTCGTCGCCGGTCAGAATGGCGTACTCGAGGTCGTAGCGGTCGAGAAGCTGCTCGCGCATCACCTCGTAGCTCGAGCCCGGCGGCCCGCCGTCGGGGGCGAAGGCGTCCGTGCGCGTGAACCCCTCGGGATGGAGCCAGGGACGGTGCCCGTGCGGGAACGAGTCGCGCCCGCCCGGAAGCTCGCCGCGCTCGAGGAAGTCGCGGAAGTACGGCTCGAGGTACGGAAGGAGCTCTCGGGACGAGGCCCAGCTGTTATGGACGTCGCAGTCGATCATGGGTCGGACCCCCTCTCGGTCGGCTTCGCTCCCTCCATCACTAAGCGGCATTCTCGGCCACGTTCAGGTCGGCTGCGACGGCGCGCGTCGCGGCGATGCAAAGCTCGGCGACCTCCGGGAGACGCTCGGGGGGGAGGCGGTAGGCCGGTCCCGAGACGCTGAGCGCGCCGACACATTCGCCTCGGCTCGCGAAGACGGGCGCCGCGACGCCGTTCAGGCCTTCCTCGAGCTCCCCGACCGCCGACGTCCAGCCGTCGAGTCTCGCCTGCGCGAGCTGGCGCTCGAGCTCCGAGAGGTCCGTCACCGTCCGAGCGGTGAGTGGCTCGAGCGAGGCGGACGGGCGGAGCTCGGCGGCGCCGAACGCGAGGAACACCTTCCCGTCGGAGCTCGCGTGGAGCGGCGTCCGCCGTCCGATCCACGTCGTCGCTCCGATCAGGTGGGCGGAACCCGCCTGCGCGACGTCGAGCGCCTCCTCGCCCGCCGGCACGGACAGGACGACGGCTTCCCGAGTCGTCGCCGAGAGCGCGTCCATCGGACCGCGCGCGGCAGAAAGAAGGCTACGCCCCCCGACGGCGAGGAGCCCGATGCGCGCCGCCTCGGGACCGAGCCGGAAGCCGCCGGCCGCGGCGCGCTCGAGGAACCCGTGCGCGGTCAGCGTCCGCGCGAGGCGCGAGGCGGTGCTCCTGTGCACGTCCAGGAGGGAGGCGAACTCCCGAACCCCGAGCTCGCTCCCTTCGCCCTCGAACGCGGCGAGCATCCGCAGGGCTTTCACGACGGTGTGGACGGACGCCTGGTCGCGCATGACGCAACGCTGTTGCGAAGAATGCCACGGGAGGTCGCGAAGCGAAAGGGTCAACGCGTCGGAGGGAGCGAACCGCCCTGCGTCGCCGGAGCGAACGGTCCGCGTCGGCGAACGAGGAAGACCACGCAGCGCGCAGCGCTTCCGAAGGCCCCTGGAATTAGTAACAGTCTGTTACTTGCGGACGGGAGGCGCCGCCCGCCCACCCTCGTGCGGCGCGGGCGAGCGCTTCCACTCGCGCGACGGCCTCCCGCGTCGCCGCTCCGCGATATCCGAGCGTCGTTCGCCGCAGGACGACGTCGTCCGTGGTGCAGGCCCACTCGTGCTCGAACGCGTAGACGACCTGGGCGCCGATGTCCGGCGCCCCGGGCGCGAGGGGGGCGAGGAGGGCTTCGTCGCCGCGCGCAGCCATCACGACCTCCTCCGCGAGCGCTCCGTACAGCCGCGCGAGATGGTCGCGCACACGTGGCTCGACGGCAGGGTGGCGATTCGCGAGCCGCTCGGAGACGGCATCGGGCTCGGCCGCTCCCGGCAAGGGGGCAGGCGTGCGCTCGACGCGGCGAAGGCCGAGATCGGAGCGGAGCGCGGTCAGCGCGTTCGTCGCGATCCGGCGATATCCCGTGAGCTTTCCGCCTGCGATCGAGAGCATCCCCGTGCGCCCCCGCAGGAACGTCGTCTCGCGGCGCGCGGTCGCCGTATCGCCGTCGGCGTTCGGAAGGACGCGCAGGCCGGCGAACGCCGCGCGAACGGCGTCGCGGCGCAGGAAGTCGCCGTCGAGCGCGACGGCTGCTTCCGCGAGGACCGTCTCCACGTCCTCCTCCGTGACGCGGAGCTCGTCCGGGTCGTCTTCGAAGAGCGAATCGGTCGTGCCGAGGAGGAGCATCCCTTCCCACGGAACGGCAAACGACACGCGAGCCCGCTCGTGCGGTACGGTCACCGCGGCCGACCATGGCTCCTCGCGCGGGACGAGGAGGTGCACTCCCTTGCTCAGCCGGCTCGACGGCCGGGCGGACGGGTCTTCGAGACGGCGCACGCGATCGACCCACGGGCCGGTCGCGTTCACGACGGCTCGCGCGCGAACGAGCACCGCCTCCTCTCCGAAGACGTCACGGACCTCCGCGCCGGCAGCGAGGCCGCGGTGGACCCGAAGGCCGACCGCCTCCGCGTAGTTCGCGACCGTCGCCCCCGCGTCCGCCGCCGCCCGCACGTTCGCGAGGCAAAGGCGGGAGTCGTGCGTCACCGCGTCGGCGTAGACGCCGCAAGCGCGAAGGCCGCCGAGGCGGAGCGCGGGAACCCGCCGGCGCGCAGCGTCCGGGGTCAGCCCGCCCACGTGCGCCTCTCCGCCGAGCGCGGAGTAGAGCAGAAGCCCGGCGCGGATCGTGATCGGCCGGTAGGGGCCGTCACGGTAGAGGGGGAAGAGGAACGGGAGCCGCCGGACGAGGTGCGGGGCGACGACGCGCATGAGCGTTCGGCGCTCCCGGTGCGTCTCCCGGACGAGCCGGACGTCGCCGAGCCGCAGGTATCGGAGGCCGCCGTGGATCAGCTTCGACGACGCGCTCGTCGTCTGCGATCCGAAATCGGCGCGGTCGACGAGGGCGACCGCGAGACCTGAGCGCGCCGCCTCGTTCGCGATGCCGGCGCCGACGATGCCGCCGCCGATGACGAGGAGGTCGAAGTCACGGCGGGAGAGCTCGTCGAAGACGGCGTCCCGCTCGCTCACAGGAGCGAGTTCGTCCACGCGGTTCCCCCGCTTGCACCGTGCACCTCGAGACGGGCGTACGGCGCGCCGTTCGGGATCGCGAGCCGCGCCGCCGTGATCCCCTCGGCGCTCTGCTCGACCACGTGCGCCCGGTGGACGTAGCCGAGGCGGCCGGCGCCCACGCTCGCTCCCCGCCCAGGGCCCGCCACGAGGGTGATCCGCCGGGCCGGGCTGCATGAGACCTCGACCGTCGAGTCGGCCACCGCGAGCGTCTCGATGGTCGGGCCAGTCGAGCTGTAGAACGCGCCTTCCCGAAGCGACACGAGCACGGCGGCGGGCGAGCGTTCGGCCACTCGGGCCCAGGTCCACGCGTGACCGCTGTCGAAGCCGGGGTGGTGCGAGTCGTCGGTCGCGAGCGCATGCCAGCGCCGGCCCTCCGCGAGCGCCTCGTCCCAGTGCACGGCCGCGAGCCCTTGCCCGACCTCGAGCTCGCAGCCGGCGTTATAGACCTCGAGCCCGGCGAAACCGGCCCAGTCGACGACGTCGAACGTTTGCAAGCCGCTCCAGTACGGATGCGCGAGGTAGGCGACGCCGCCGTGGGCGTCGACCCACGCTGCAGTCTCCTGGATGCTCGGAAGCTCGCCGGGGCGCTCGGGCGCGCGCGAGATGCCGAAGGCGAGCACGTGCGCGACTCGGCTCCCGTCGTGCACGAGGGCGTCGAGTTCGACGCTCGGGACGACGACGAGCGAGTCCGTCGAGGGCGGCGCCGTTCGCACCCAGTGATCGGTGATCGCGAGGACGTCAAAGCCGCCTCGCTCGTAGTGGGAGACGAGCGCCTCCGGCGCCAGCTCGCCGTCCGACGCCGTCGTGTGCGCGTGGAGCGCGCAGCGGAGCCATGCCCCCGGGCTCGCGAACGGGTTGGGCACGCTCGCGCTACGGAGAGCCGGCGGGAGCCGGCTCCGCGACGAGGTCCGGGATGGCGGACAAGAGCTCGCGGGTGTACGGATCCTGCGGCGAGACGAACACGCGCTCGGTCTCGCCCTGCTCGCGAACCTCGCCGTCCTTCATCACGAGCGCGCGCGCCGCGATCGTCCGCACGACCGCGAGGTCGTGACTGACGAAGATCACGGCCGTCCCGAAGCGCTCCGCAAGCTCGGCGAGCAGCTCGAGGATCGTCGCCTGGACGGAGACGTCGAGCGCCGACGTGACCTCGTCGCACAGGAGGAGCGACGGCCGCGCCGCGAAGCCGCGCGCGAGGGCGACGCGCTGCTTCTGCCCTCCGCTGAGCTCCGCCGCGTAGCGACCGCGCATCCCCCGCGGGAGCTTCACGGCGTCGAGCAGCTCCTCGACTGCCTCCCGCTCTCCGCTCCGGGGGACGTCGCCGCGAAAAAGCCTGATCGGCCTCCCGACGATGTCGCCGACCGTCTGGCGCGGGTTGAGCGACGAGTCGGGGTTCTGGAAGACGAGCTGGATGTCCTTCCGAAGCGAGCTCGGACGCTTCACCGCCCGTGGCGGAAGCTCCTTCCCGCGGAGGCGAATCGACCCGGAGCTCGGCGGGTGCAGGCCGACGATCGCGCGCAGGAGCGTCGACTTCCCGCTTCCGCTCTCGCCCACGATCCCGAGCGTCTCGGCAGGGCCGAGCGAGAAGGAGACGTCCTTGACCACGGTCGTCGCCCCTCGCGCTCCGCGGTACTCGCAGACCATCCCGTCGACCTCGAGCAGCTCCCCGCGGCCGGCGACGGCCTTCACGAGCGGCCGCTGCTCGACCGTTTCCGGCTCGATCTCCGCCGCGCGCAGGCACCGGACCCAGTGGCGGGCCTCGACCTCGCGGAGCTCGGGCTTCCTCGAGCGTGTCTCGTCGTCGGCGTACGCGCAGCGCGGGGCGAAGGAGCAGGCCTCGCGCACGACGGCGGCGGGCGGGCGGCCGGGGATCCCGGACACTGCGCGCGGCTGCCGGACGCTCGGCACCGCCGCGAGGAGGGCCTGCGTGTACGGATGCCGGGGCCGGACGCGCATCGTCTCGGCGCTCGTGTGCTCCACGATCTCGCCGGCGTACATCACGGCGAGCTCGTCGGCGATCGTCGTCAGGAGCGAGAGATCGTGGCTGACGTAGAGCGCCGCCACGCCCGTCTCGTCGATGATCGACCGAAGCAGGGCCGAGATGCGCGCCTGCGTCGTCACGTCGAGGCCGGTCGTCGGCTCGTCGAGGAGGAGCACCTCCGGGCGGCAGGAGAGGGCGATCGCGATCGCGACCCGCTGCTGCTGGCCGCCGCTGAACTGATGGGGGTAGCGGGCGAGCGCGCGCTCGGGATCCGGGAGCCCGACGGCGTCGAGCAGCTGGAGCTGACGCTCGCGGAGCGCGCCGCCCCGAAGGCCCAGATGGAGTGAAAGCGGCTGGGCGAGCTGGCGTCCGACGGGGATGGCGGGGTTGAGAGCCTGCGAGGCGCTCTGCGCGACGTAGGCGACGCGGCGGCCCCAGATCGAGCGGAGCTGCGGCGTCGAGAGAGTGAGGAGGTCGATCTCGCCGAGCAGCGCGCGCCCCTCCAGGATGCGCGCGCCGGGCGCCCGGTAGCCGATCGCCGCGAGCGCGGTCGTCGACTTGCCGCACCCGGATTCGCCGGCGAGGCCGAGGATCCGCCCGGCGCGAAGGGTGATGGAGGCGTCGTAGACGACGGTGTTCGGCTGGCCGTCGGCGCGCACGTAGCCGATCGTGAGCCCCTCGACGCGCAGAACCGGGTCGCCGGGCGCAACGCCGCGGTCACGAGGGCGTGCGGGGACGGCGCCGTCGTGCGCCGTGACAGGCTCGGCGCTCACAGCGGGACGACGCCCTTCGCCGATTCCCGCGTCAGGTGCCGCGTGAGGGCGTCGGCGACGAAGTTGAAGGCAACGGAGAGGGCCGCGATGCCGGCGGCGGGCGCGAGGGTCGCCCACGGCGCCACGGCGATGAAATTGCGCGACTCCGCCACCATGAGACCCCAGTCCGGCTGGGGCGGCTGCGCGCCGAGGCCGAGGAAGTTGAGCGTCGCGACGAAGATGATCGCGTAGGTGATCCGCAGGGCGAAGTCCGCGATCGCGGGCGCGGCGATGTTCGGAAGCACCTCGCGGGCGACGATCGCGCTCGTCCTCTCCCCCCGGGCCTGCGCCGCGGCGACGTAGTCGTTCGTGACCACCGCCTGCGTCGCCCCGCGCACGACGCGGCCCATGCGCGGGAGGAAGACGAGTGCGACGGTCACGATCAGGACGAGCCGCGACGTTCCGAGCCCCGCGATGATGACGAGGACGAGGAGGAGGGGCGGGAGCGTCAAGAGAAGGTCGAAGGCGCGGGTTATGACCGCGTCGGCCCATCCGCGCAGGTAGCCGCCCAGCATCCCGAGCCCGCCGCCCGCGACGAAGGCGAGCGTGACGGCGATGAGGGGGACGAGCAGGATCGTGTCTCCCCCGGCGAGGAAGCGGCTGAGGACGTCGCGGCCGAGGTGGTCGGTGCCGAGGATGTTGTGGGCGCTCGGGCCGCTCGCCGGCGGACCGGTTCCGATCTCCGTCGCGTTGTACGGGGTGAAGAAGCGCCCGAAGACGATCAGCGCGAGCATGACCACGCCGAGCGCGATCCCGATTCTCCCCTCGGTGCTCGTCAGGAGCGTCCGCCAGATCGAGGGCGGCGCCGCCTCCTCTTCGACCACCTGCTCGCGCGGGACCTCGAGAGCCGCTCCGGGCGCGACGCTCATCGTCAGTGCGCAGCCTTGAGGCGCGGGTTGAAGTACACGACGAGAAAGTCGGCGGCGAGGCTGATGAGGATGAACATCGCGCCCATGACGAGCGCGATCGACTGCACCATCGTCGTGTCGCCGGAGGCGATCGCCTGCACGAGGAGCTGGCCGATCCCGGGGAACGCGAAGACGTTCTCGACGACGATCACACCGCTCAGGAGGTAGACGATGTTGATCGCGACGGCGTTGACCAGCGGGACGGCGGCGTTGCGCATCGCGTGATCCCACGTAATCGAGCGACGCGGAAGACCGCGGAGGAGCGCAGCCTGGACGTACGGCGCGGCCAGCGCCTCTCGCGCCGCGGCCCGCCCGATCCGGACGATGTACGGAACCATGGCGAGCACGAGCGTGAGCGCAGGCAGGACGTAGGCCTTCGCCTGTTCGCCGAAGGAGGATGCGAAGGCGAGGCCGGTCGAGTCGACCGGCAGCCACCCGAGCGTGACGGCGAAGAGCATGAGCAGGCCGATGCCGACCACGAACTCCGGTAACGCGGCCACGACGACGGTGCCCATGAGGAGCGCGAAGTCCGTGGCGCTGCCCACCCGCCGCGCCATGAAGACGGCGATCACGACCGAGACCGGCAAGGCGACGAGCAGCGCGACGAGCGAGAGGATGAGCGTCTTCTCGAAGCGCGGCACGATGTCGGCGCGGACGGACCGGTTGGTCACGGCCGAGACGCCCCAGTCGCCGCGCACGAAGTCCGCCAGCCAGCTCGCGTAGCGCTCGTAGATCGGGCGATCCAGGCCTCGCTCGTGCAGGTACGCCTGCAGCTGCTCCTCGGTCGTCTCGCGTCCGAGCGCGTTTCTCGCTACGTCCTCGGGCGACTTCACGTTCGTGGCGGCGAACGTGACGATCGAGATGACGAGCAGGGTGAGGAGCGCGGACGCGACCTGCTTCGCGATCGTGCGAAGCCGCAGGAGCTGCGGGCCGCGGCGAGCCTCGGGCGCGGGG
>JALZGN010000150.1 GCA_030861005.1 Actinomycetota bacterium | reverse complement strand
ATCCAGCTTCGGCCGCCGCGCGGGGCGGGACCCGAGCCGGGCGGCGCGCCGCCGGGGGGCGGCGAAGGCGGAGGCCCTTAGCCTTCCCCGCGCGGGACGAGCGTGCCGTTGACGCGCCACTCGTACTCCGTCTTCACGGTGAGCGACGCGGAGACGAAGCAGTCGCGCTCGGCGAGCGTGAGGAGCGCCTTGACGTCCTCGGGCTCCGGCTCGAGCGCGACGTCCACCCCGCACTGGACCTCGACGAACGCGTAGCGGCCGTCCGAGTCGCGCTTCCCGACGACCCCGCTCGCGACGGCGGTTCCGGATGTGTCCACGCCCGCGCGCTCCGCATGGTGCCGAAGCGAGGAGAGCGCGCAGCGGCAGAGCGCCGCGAGGACGAGGTGCTCGGGCGTCCAGCGCGAGCCCGCGTCGAGCGGCTCGTCGTCCTCGGCGCAGAGGCTTCCATCGCGCGCGACGGAAGCCGCGTACTCGAACGTCTTCCCCAACGGCGCTTACCCGCGCCAGCGGTTCGTGATCGGGATGCGGCGGTCGCGTCCGAAGGCCTTGGGCCGCAGCTTCACCCCGGGCGGCGCCTGGCGGCGCTTGTACTCGGCGCGGTCGATCATCGCGAGAGCGCGCTCGACGACCTCGGGGTCCGATCCGTCCGTCGTCATCTCCTCGCGCGAGCGGTCGAGCTCCACGTACGCCTCGAGCACCCGGTCGAGCTTCGGGTACGGCGGCAGCGAGTCCTCGTCGAGTTGATTCGCGCGAAGCTCGGCCGACGGAGCCCGCTCGAGGATCGTCCGCGGGATGAGCTCGCGGCGGGCGCGCCCGTTGACGTGGCGAGCAAGCCGGAAGACGTCGGTCTTGAAGACGTCCTTGAGGAGCGCGAAGCCGCCGGCCATGTCGCCGTAGAGGGTCGCGTACCCGACGGAGAGCTCGCTCTTGTTCCCGGTCGCGACGACGAGCCAGCCGAACTTGTTCGAGAGCGCCATGAGGAGGAGCCCGCGCGTCCGCGCCTGGACGTTTTCCTCCGCGAGTCCCGGCTCGGTGCTGGCGAACGCGCCGGAAAGCGCCTCCGCGAGCGCTGAGACGGCGCCCTCGATCGGGATCTCGAGGAAGCGGACGCCGAGGCTCTGGGCGAGGAGTCGCGCGTCGCGGCGCGTCTCCTCCGACGTGTAGCGCGACGGCATCGAGACGGCGACGACGTGGTCCGGACCGAGCGCCTCGGCGGCGAGGGCGACGGTGAGCGCGGAGTCGATCCCTCCCGAGACGCCGACCACGACGTCGCGGAAGCCGTTCTTCCGGACGTAGTCGCGCAGACCGAGCTCGAGGGCGAGACGCATCTGCTCGAGTTCGTCGAGGAGGGGGACGCGCGTCGGCTCCACGTGGCGCTCCGCGGGGCCCGCCTCGCCGAGGTCGACGACCGGCGGGTCGGGGAGACTCGGGCGCTCGCGGGCGAGCGCCCGACGGCGGGCGTCGCTCAGCCGACGCGCGATCGCGGTTGAGGCGTCGATCTCGGCGACGACGAGCGCCTCCTCGAAGGCTGGAGCTCGCGCGACCGTCTCACCGTCTTGGTCGAGGACGACGCTGTGCCCGTCGAAGACGAGCTCGTCCTGGGCGCCGACGGCGTTCACGAGCGCGACCCAGCACACGTTGTCGCGCGCCCGCTGGGCGAGCATCTGCTCGCGCGCCTCGCCCTTCCCGAGGTGAAACGGCGAGGCGGAGAGGTTCGCGACGACGTGCGCGCCCGCGAGCGCGAGCTCGCTCGCCGGTGGCCCCGGCTGCCAGATGTCCTCGCAGATGGTGGGGCCGACGAGCGTCTCGCCGATCCGAAGGAGCAGACAGTCGCGTCCCGGCTGGAAATAGCGGTCCTCGTCGAAGACGCCGTAGTTCGGGAGGAACCGCTTGCGATAGACGGCCTTAACCTCGCCGTCTCCCAGCACGGCGCACGCGTTGAAGAGGTCGCGGTCGAGATGTGGGAACCCGACGAGCGCCGCGATCCCCTTCGTCTCCCGCGCGACGTCTGCGAGCGCAGCTCGCGCGGCGCGCAGGAAATCCGGCCGGAGAAGGAGATCCTCCGGTGGGTAACCCGTCACGGCGAGCTCGGGGAAGAGGACGAGGTCGGCGGCGGCCGCTCGCGCCTCTCGGAGCCCCGCGACGATCCGCTCCCGGTTCCCGTCCAGGTCGCCGACGACCGTGTTGATCTGCGCGAGCGCGATCCGCATCCCCGCTAGTGTGAAGGATACCGGTTTCCGACTGAGGGGCGAAAACCTACCGGCGGAGGCGAATCGCGTTCAGGTCGTTCGCGACGATCTCCTCGGCGCGGCGTTCGAGGTCGTCGAGGTCGGCGTCGTGCTCGGCATGGAGGTAGCGGCCGCTCAGGGCGTCGAGTCGCCCGGACGCGAGCGCTCGGACGAGGCGTGGGGCGAGCTCGGGCGGTGTCCAGGGCGCGTTCTCGGGGAAGGTCTCCTCGGTCATCGCCGTCCGCACGAGCCCAGGGCTGATCGAGAACACCGGGATGCCGTGCGGCCGGAGCTGGTTCGCGAGAACCTCGCTGAAGCGGTGGACGGCGGCCTTGCTCGCGCTGTAGGCGGTCGACGTCGAGCCCGGGAGGTAGGCGGCCCCGCTCGCGACGTTCACGATCCGGCCGCGCCGGCGGCCGAGCATGCCCGGGACGACGGCCCGGCAACAGAGGTAGACGCCGAGCACGTTCACCTCGAGGACGTGCCACCACTCGTCGACGTCGACCTCCCACGCGCGCTTCTCCCACCCGGCGATCCCGGCGTTCGCGACGAGGAGGTCGATCGGCCCCAGCTCTCGCTCCGTCGCGGCAACCATGCGCTCGACGTCGTCCCGCTTCGAGACGTCGGCCTCGATCGCGAGGCCGTCCACCTCGGCCGCGGTCTCCTCGACCTGCGAGCCCGTCCGCGCGGAGACCGCCACGCGGGCGCCGGCGGCCGCGAGCTCGTGCGCGACCCCGCGCCCGATTCCCCGCCCGCCGCCGGTCACGAGTGCCACCTGTCCCTCGAGCTCAGACGGCACGGGCGATCTCCTCCAGCACCTCCGGATTCTCGACCGACGAGAGGTCGCCGGGATCCTGACCGAGCGCCCGGGCACGCACCGCGCGCCGGACGATCTTCGCGCTTCTCGTCTTCGGGAGCGCTGGGACGAAGACGACGCGGTCCGGCTGGAACGCCTTGCCGAGCTCCGCTGCGACGCGAGCGCCGATCTCGCGAGCGGTCGCGTCCGTCGCCTCGTGCTCGGGCGCGAGAACGCAGAAGACCCACGCGACCTCGCCCTT
>JALZGN010000146.1 GCA_030861005.1 Actinomycetota bacterium | reverse complement strand
GGCAGCAGCTCCGCCCGCGCCGGTCCCTCCGCCGCCGCCGCCGACGTCGGCGCCCGCATCTGCCCCCGATCCTGCAGCTCCGATCGCGGTACCCGCCTCTCCCGCGCCGTCCCGCGAGGAGGAGCTCGGCGAGGCCGACGAGCAGCCGGTGGCGACCTCCGCCGCGCCGAGGGCGGGCATTCCGAACCCGCTGCCCGAACTCGGCGCAACGTCCCCGCCGCGCGCCGCGGGTTCCCCACGCGGCGACGAGCGCGCGCGACGTGGGGCCAGACGAGCGGAACGCCCGCTCGCGCTCCTAGGCGACGCCACAGGGTGGGAGCTCGAGGCCGAGTCCACGGCGGCGACCCTCCGGAAAGCGGGTGAAGCGCGAGCGTCCGGGCTGCGGCCCGGGGCGGGCCGCGGCGAACGGCCGGTCCTTCCCCCTCGCCCACTCCCGAGCAGCACGGGTGTTGAACGGGCGGTTCCGGCAGCAAGAGGGAGCGTCGCTTCCTCTCAAGGCGCCGGTGCAGGATCCGGCGCCGCGGGCGCTGCGCTGGCCATCGCGGGTGCGCTCGTCGCCGCCCTCGCGACTGCAGGCCTATCGTCACGCTCAGCCCGCCGAGCAGCGTCAGCACGGCGTTCGACCGCGCAGGCAAAGCCGATAACGAAGCGCCTCGAGCCGTCTCCCGCCGACGCGCTCGAACGTCCGGAGGACGGGGAAGAAGCTCGCCCGCCATTCGTTCCGATCGACCTCGAAGCGAGCGTCGCCGAGTGCGCGCGCGAGCGCGCCCGCGTCGCGCACCGCGACGTGGGTCTCGTTGCGCGCGAGAACGAGGTCGCGTTCCTTGAGTCGCTCGATCGGATGCCGCGCGTTGGGCGTGTAGATGGAGAGCGTCCCGCCGGGCACGAGCACGCGAGCGACCTCGGAGAGCATGGCCGCGAGCGGCGCGTCCTCGAGGTGCTCGACGAGATCGGCCGCGACGGCCTTGTCGAAGGACGCGTCGTCGAAGGGGAGCGCCGCGACGTCGGCGAGCTCGAAGCGCAGACGCGGGAAGAGCACCGACGCGGCCGCGACGGCGCGAGGCTCGGAATCGACGCCGAGGACGTCACACCCGAACGTCGAGAGGAAGTGCGAAGCGGCTCCTGCCGCCGACCCGAGGTCGAGCACCCGCTCTCCGGCCTCCGGCTCGACGAGATCCCGAACGGCTGCGAGGCGAAGCTGCGTCCAGGGGGTTTGCTCGAGGTACGCGGATGCCATCGTGGCAATGAATGCGTCGTCGTACGACCCGGGCGCTCGCCCGACGACCGGAAGCTTCACGACCGGACCCGAAAGAGCGCGAACCGCGCATCGGCGTACACGCGTGGGAAGGAGGCGACGAGCTTGCGCGGGTAACGCCGCCTCAGGTCGACAAGCAGCCAGTCCGCGTCGTAGCGGCGGAGGAGCTCGCGCCGCTCGGAATCCGTCGTGCGGCGCGACGAGAAGAACCGAATTGCGTCGCGCTGCCGGCGATAGGGTCGGTTTTTCTCGGTGTCCGCGACGTGTGCGGCCGGGAGAGCGGCGACGTATACGGGCGCGAACGCTGCGACGCGGTACGCGGTCTCCGGCGCGGCGAACACGACGTCGTCCGCGTCCAGATCGCGAACCGCCTTGACGACGCCGGGCGTGAGCGCATACGGATCCGCGGCGTCCACGCGATCAAGACCGTGCAGGCCCGCGATGCCGATCGGGAGGACGAACGCGACGGCAGCGAGCGCCGCCCACCCCGTCGGGTCGAGAGCCGCTGCTTGCACCCGACGAGCGACGAGTACGGCGGCGCCGAGCGCTGCGACACCGCCCACGATCGCGAACCACACCGGCCACGCAGGCCCGGGCTCGGCGGCCGTGGAAGCGCCACCGTAGGCGAGCTGCAGGCCGCTTCCGGCCGCGAGTGCGACGACGGTACCCGCGATCCGCAGGCGACCGAGAACGACCGCGGCCCCCGCGACGGCGAACGCGATCGGCAGGAAGTGCGCGAGGCGTCGCGACTGCGAGACCGAGACCAGGTCGGAGAGGGGGGCGAAGACATCCGGGACGAGGAGCAGGGCGAGTAGGAGGACGGTCCCGCCGACGACGAACGCCGCCCACCGGCGGCGCGCGAGGAGCGCAAGGAGCGGGACGGCGAGGAGCCCGGCGACGGCCACGGGACTCGAGCGCGTGAGCGAGCTCGGCGCCGCCCGGTAGTCGTCGCCGACGACCTCGACCTGGCCGTGGTAGTGGCGGAGGGCACGCGCCTCTTCCCCCGCGCTCGGCGAGTGGGAGGCCGTCGCGGCGACGGAGGGCGAAAGCCACGCGAAGAAGAGCGCTGTCGGGAGAACGACCGCGGCGAGCGCCGCCCCCATTCCGACGGCGCTTGCGCGTCGCTCGTCCGAGAAAGCGATGCGAACGACCGTGAAGCCGAGGAGCAGGAGAGCGCTGAAGATGACGTAGGTGGGATGGACGGCGGCCACGGCGAGCGCCGCCGCCCCGACGGTCAGGAGAGACACGACGTCGAGAGAGCGCCGAGCGCGGATCTGTGCGAAGACGAGCGCGAGAAGCGCCGGAACGAGGACAACCCGCGTGACCGACGCCGGAGACGCGAGCGAGGCGAAGGATCCGGCCCCACCGCGCGAGAAGCCGAGATGGCCGACCTGAGCGGCGAGGACGGCGACGCCGCCCGCCCAGGACCCGAAGAGGGTCGCTCCCGCCGCGTACGCGACGAGGAACGCGACCGGGACCAGGGCGGAGGCGACGTGCAGCATGACGTCCGCGCTGTCCACGCCGGCGAGGCGAGCAATCGCGCCGAGCTCCGCATGCCAGAGCGGAAACGCGTACCCCGGGTGCAGGTCGCCGTCGCGAAACTCGTTGACCGACTCTGGCGAGGCAAGCGCGCTCGCCTCGGCGAGCTTGCGGACCCGGGCCGCGTGGAAGAGCGCATCCCCCGTCTTCAGCGCGTCCGAGACCCACCAGACGATTCCGGCGAAGACGAGCGCGGCTGCGACGACCGAGAAGAACGCGAGCCACTCCGCTCGTGGCACGTCCGGAATACCGCCGCGCGCGCCGGGAACGAGAGCAGCGATGGCCGAGACGGCGACGGCGGCGAGAAAGACGCGGAGCGAGCCGTCGACGGCGAACGTGACCGCGAGGGCCGCGAATCCGACCGCGAGGCTGACCGCGAGCGAGGCCGCGACGACGAGCGCCGGGAAGGCGCGCCAGCGGAGCGCGCGCAGGATGAGTGCTCCGGGAACGAGGAGGACGCACGCGGTCGCGGCGGCCAGCCGGAGAGCGAGGCCGGCGCCCTCGGCCGGAAGCAGTCGCGCGAGCCCGAGCGCGAGCGGCGGCACCGCCGCTGCGCCGACGAC
>JALZGN010000108.1 GCA_030861005.1 Actinomycetota bacterium | reverse complement strand
GCGGTCGAGGCGCTCGGGAGAGCGGGGCACGACGCCGACCTCGACCGCGTCCGGGCGGAGCCCGAGACGAACGAGGTCGCGGCCTCGTTCCGGGTCGCCGCGCGGGTCGCCGACCGGGTGCGAGACGCCGTTGCCGCGAGCGCCTTCCCCCTCGTCCTCTCCGGAAACTGCATGAGCGCCGTGGGGATCGTCGCCGGCCTCGATTCCCGCGACCTCGGCGTCGTCTGGTTCGACGCCCACCCGGACTTCAACACGGCGGAGGCGACGAGGAGCGGCTTCGTCGACGGGATGGGCCTCTCGATCCTCACCGGCACCGGGTGGAACGCGATGCGCGAGACGATCGCGGGCTACCGGGCCCTCCCGGAGCGGGACGTCGTCCTCGTCGGGACTCGCGACGCGGATCCGGCCGAGCGCGATCGGCTCGCCCGTTCCGACGTCGCCGTGGTCTCGGCGCGGGACGTCCCGGACGGCCTCGCCACCCGGCTCGACGCGCTCGCGCGCCGTGCGGCCGACGTGTACCTGCACGTCGACCTCGACGTCCTCGACCCCGTCGAGGGACGGGCGAACGAGTACGCGGCCCCCGACGGGCTCCGGGCCGAGGCGCTTCGGAGCGCGATCGAGGGGGTCGGGACGCGCTTCAGTGTCCGAGCGGCCGCGCTCACGGCATACGACCCCGCGTGCGACCCCGACGGAGCGCTCGCGCGCACGGCGGTCGAGCTCGTGGCCGCGCTCGCCCGCGCGGGCGTGAGCAGCGAGGAGCCGGTGGCCGCGTGACCGAGGCCGCCTGGGTCACGCTCTTCTCGCCCGCGCTCGCCGTGGTCGGGATCGCGCTCGCCGGCCACCGGATCACCGGCCGCCAGGCGGGTCTCGTCGCGGCCGGCTCGACGCTCGTCTCCTTCGTCGCGACGCTCGTCGTCTTCGTCTCGCTCCTCGGCCGCGACGCCGAAGAGCGGAGCGAGACGTCGAGCGTCTGGACGTGGCTCTCGGCGGGCGACTTCCGCGTCGGCTTCGACGTCCTGGTCGACCCGCTCTCCGTCTTCATGATGCTCGTCGTCTCTGGGGTCGGGTTCCTCATCCTCTCGTACGCGGTCGGATACATGGCGGGCGACGGCGAGGAGCGGCGCTACCACGCGTACAAGGCTCTCTTCGTCTTCTCCATGCTCCTCCTCGTCCAGGCCGGCAACCTGCTCCTCCTCCTCGCGGGATGGGGCATGGTCGGCCTCTCGTCCTACCTCCTCATCAATTTCTGGCACCGCCGTCCGCAGGCGGTGCAGGCCGGCAAGAAGGCGTTCATCATGAACGCGTTCGGCGACGCGACCTTCGCGCTCGCGCTCTTCATCCTCATCCAGCAGACGCAGGCGCTCGACTTCGCCGGCGTCTTCTCGCGCGCGGAGGAGGCGCTCGGCGGCGAGGGCTCGACGCTTGCGACGCTCGTCACCCTCGGTCTCCTCGGCGGCGCCGTCGCCAAGTCGGCCCAGGTTCCCCTCCACACGTGGCTCCCCGACGCGATGGAGGGCCCGACGCCGGTCAGCGCCCTGATCCACGCAGCGACGATGGTGACCGCAGGCGTCTACCTGATCGCCCGCACGGCGCCACTCTTCGAGCTCGCGCCCGAAATCCACGACCTGGCCGCAATCCTCGGCGGCATCACGATCGTGCTGGCGGGGCTCGTCGCGCTCGTCCAGACGGACATCAAGCGCGTGATCGCCTACTCGACGATGAGCCAGATCGGCTACATGTTCGTAGGCGCCGGGCTCGGCGCGTACGGTGCCGGCCTGTTCCACCTGATGACGCACGCCTTCTTCAAGGCGCTGCTCTTCATGGCGGCCGGGCTCGTCATCCACGCCCTCGCCGGCGAGCAGGACATCCGGAAGATGGGCGGTCTCGGCCGCGAGCTCCCGTGGACGTACCGGTTCATGCTCGTCGGCGCGCTCGCGCTCGCCGCCGTGCCGCCGTTCGCGGGCTTCTTCTCGAAGGACGCCATCCTCGCGAGCGCCGCGAACGCGGGAACGCTCGGGTGGGTCCTCTGGGGACTCGCCGCGGGCGGCG
>JALZGN010000073.1 GCA_030861005.1 Actinomycetota bacterium | reverse complement strand
CTTCGGGGCCCGCCCCCCTCTGGCGAGTATGACTCGAGAAGGCGCGCGCGTGGTGCCGCGATCGTGCCGAGCTCCTCGCGTGGATGTCGCGGTTCTCACGTCGAAGCTACGCATCGGCGACCGCGGGTGTGGCGACGACGGCATAGCCCTGGCCCTCGAGGAGCTCGGCACCGCGTCTCGCCTCGTCCGCGCCGGCCACGAGGACGTCGAGCGTGCCGCCGCGCTCGGGCGACAGATGATGGAGCTCGAAGTCCTCGATGTTGATCCCCTCGGCGCCGAACGCCTGTGTGATGCCCGACAGGACGCCGGGGCGGTCGGGGATGTGCACGCGAAGCCGCTGGAGCGCTCCCGGGTCGGCGTACGCCTCGGCGAGGAGCCGGCGGCGGTTGCGCGCCGCCTCGCCGATCCAGCGGGCCAGGTAGCCACCGTCGCCGGCCGCGAGCGCCTGCTCGAGCTCCTCGACGCGGCGCCGGTGCTCGGTGAGCGCACGGCCGAGCTCGTCGGCGTTCTCGAGGAAGATGTCGACCCAGATCCGAGGATTCGCGCCCGCCACGCGCGTCATGTCGCGGAGCGACCCGCCGGCGGCTGCGAGCGGCTCGTGCCCGTCGATGCGAATGGACCCGGCCTGGTTCAGGAGCACGTTCGCGAGCGCGTGCGGGACGTGGCTCGTCAGCGCCACCAGGCGGTCGTGCGCGGCCGGGTCGACGGCTACCGGGGCGGCGCCGAGCGACGCGACGAATCCGTGCAGGCGCCGGTACCGCGCCGGGTCGGTCGCAGCGACGGGAGTGAGGAACCACGTCGCCCCGTGGAAGAGCTCGCCGCTCGCGGCACGCGGGCCCTGCGCCTCCGACCCGCAGACGGGATGCCCGCCGATGAACCGGGCCGGCTCGCCGACGCTCGCGCAGACCGCGCGCTTCGTCGAGCCGACGTCCGTCACCGTGCAGGTCTCGGCGCTCGCGCGAAGCGTCGCCGCGACCTGGGCGGGAAGCGTCGCGACGGGCGTCGCGACGACGGCGAGCTCCGCCCCGTCGACGGCCTCCTCGAGCGACTCGGCCGCGTCGTCGACTGCCCCGCGCTCGAGCGCGACCGCGAGCGAGTCGGGATCGGCGTCGAACCCGGCGACCGAGAGGTGACCGGCCCGCTTCGCGGCGAGCGCCACCGACGTGCCGATGAGCCCCGTTCCGACGACTGCGAGGCGCCGGAGATCAGAGGCCATTGGCCGGCGGATCTCCGATCTCGGGCTCCTTCCCAAGCGAAGCGACCGGAGTGACTCCGATTCCGAGGAACGTGCTTCCCACTACTTCCCCTCCTAGCCGATGACGCGCCCCATCAACGAGGCGAGCGCCCGCATCTCGTCGGCGAACTGGCCGAACTCGGCGGTCGGGATGAGCTGCGGGCCGTCGCAGAGCGCCTCCTCGGGCGCCGGGTGGGCCTCGACGATGATCCCGTCCGCGCCGGCGGCGACCGCCGCCCGGGCAAGCGGCGGCACGAGCTCCTTCTTCCCGGCCGCGTGGGAGGGGTCGACGATGACGGGAAGGTGCGTCTCCTGCTTCAGGACCGGGATGGCGGCGATGTCGAGCGTGAAGCGCGTCGAGCGCTCGAAGGTTCGGATCCCCCGTTCGCAGAGCATGACCTGCGAGTTCCCCTCGCGGACGACGTACTCGGCCGCCATGAGGAGCTCCTCCACCGACGCGGACGGGCCTCGCTTGAGGAGGACGGGCTTCGCCGCGCGCCCGACCTCGGCGAGCAGCGAGAAGTTCTGCATGTTGCGGGCTCCGATCTGGATCACGTCCGCGGTCTCGACGACGGCCTCGACGTGGCGCGGGTCCATGAGCTCCGTAACCAACGGAAGCCCGGTCTCCTCGCGAGCCTCGGCGAGAATCGCGAGGCCGTCCACGCCCAGCCCTTGGAACGAGTACGGCGACGTGCGCGGTTTGAAGGCACCGCCGCGGAGCATCGTCGCGCCGGCCTCGTTCACCGCCCGCGCCGTCTCGAGCGTCTGCGCGCGGTACTCGACGGTGCACGGGCCTGCGATCAGGCCGAAGTATCCGTCCCCGATCCGACGCCCCCGCGCATCGATCACGGTCGGGCCGCGCCGCATCTCGCGCGAGACGAGCTTGTACGGCTTCAGGATCGGGAGCACCTGCTCGACGCCGGGGAAGCCCTCGAGCGGAAGCGTTGCGAGGAGCTCGCGCTCGCCGACCGCGCCGATCACGGTCGCGTCCTTCCCGGGCGTCACGTGGGCGCGCGCGCCCGCCTCGGCGAGTCGCGCGACGACGTCGTCCACCTGATCGCTCGTCGCGTTCGCGCGCATTACGATCAGGAGCTCGGGGGAGCCGTTCACGGCCACGTACCGAGTGTAGATAGGGAGCGGCGGCGCTTGGCTACGGCGGCGCGCGATGCGTGGCATCGTTCGGACGATGCGGATCTTCTCGGGGATCCAGCCGACCGGCGACAAGCACCTGGGGAACTACAGCGGCGGCTTTCGTCAGTACGCCGCGATCCAGGAGCGCGGCGACGCGTTCTTCTGCATCGTCGACCTGCACTCGGTCACCGTCGAGTACGACCCGGACGAGCTCCGCGAGCAGACGCTGAACCTCGCCGCGATGCTCTTCGCGACCGGTCTCGACCCCTCCCGCTCGACCGTCTTCGTGCAGAGCCATGCCCCTGCGCATCCGGAGGCGGCCTGGCTGCTCGGCTCGGTCACGAGCTTCGGCGAGCTCCGCCGAATGACGCAGTTCAAGGACAAGGCCGACCGGCAGGAGTTCGTCTCCGCCGGGCTCTTCACGTACCCGGTCCTCCAGGCGGCGGACATCCTCCTCTACCAGACGGACGCCGTCCCGGTCGGCGAGGATCAGCGTCAGCACATCGAACTCGCGCGCGACATCGCCGAGCGCTTCAACGCGCGCTACGGCGAGACGTTCACGCTTCCGGAGATGGTCGCGCCCGAGTCGGGGGCGAGGATCATGGACTTGCAGGAGCCCGAGCGGAAGATGTCGACGACGGGCGGCACGGCGCAGGGGACGGTGCGCCTCCTCGACCCGCCCGACGTCGTCCGCAAGAAGTTCAAGACGGCGGTCACCGACTCCGGCACGGACGTCCGGCGTGCGCCCGAGAAGCCGGGCATCTCGAACCTGATCGAGATCATGTCGGTCGCGACGGGGGAGCCGATGGACACGGTCGAGGCCCGCTACGACGGCGGCGGCTACGGCGTCTTCAAAGAGGCGGTCGCGGAGGCGGTCGTGGGCCTCCTCGAGCCGATCCAAGAGCGCTACGAGACGCTTCGGTCCGACCCCCGCGAGCTCCAGCGCCTCCTCGCGCTCGGCGCCGAGAAGGCGCGCCAGGCCTCCGAGCCGACGCTCGAGGCGATGCTCGACCGGATGGGCTTCGTCCGCCCGGACGCGGGCCGGCTGTTCGGCGCCGCGAGGCCCCGCTCGCTGTAGGGGCGGCGCCTACCGGGTCAGCGAGCGCGCGCAAGCGCGCGCAGATTCGCGATCGCGTCGGGCGAGAGCTCGCGCCACTCGCCCGGACGAAGCCCCTCGACGCCGAGCCCTGCGTAGGAGGCGCGGTGGAGATGCGACACCGGATGCCCGACGGCCTCGCACATTCGCTTCACCTGGTGCGTTCGCCCTTCGTGAATCGTGAGCTCGAGGCGGGAACGGCCGAGGCGATCGACGCGCGCGGGCGCTGTCCGCGCGCCGTCGAGGTCGACGCCCTCCGCGAGCGCCCGCAGCGCGGCGTCGGAAGGCTCTCCCTCGACGTCGACCACGTAGACCTTGTCCACCTCGTAGCGTGGGTGCATCAGCCGGTGCGCGAGCGCGCCGTCGTTCGTGAGGAGGAGGGCACCCGTCGTGTCGGCATCGAGTCGCCCGACTGGGAAGATCCGCCGCGGGTGGTCGACGAGGGCGACGACGGTCGGCCGCCCCCGCGGATCTCGGGCGGTCGTCACGACCCCGGCCGGCTTGTGGAGGAGAACGTAGGCGGGGGGCTCGGGGTCAAGCCGCCGCCCGTCGAGCTCGACGACGTCGCCTCGGTCGACGAACGTCGCGAATCCAGCGCGCTGACCGTTCACCGACACGCGCCCCGCTCGGATCAGTGCGTCGGCGCCGCGCCGGGACGCGACGCCGGCGCGCGCGAGGAAGGCGTTCAGGCGCACGGCGACCGCGATCGGGGCCCGGGCGCTAGGAGCGGGCGCGCAGTGCTAGGCACGCGACGCTGAGCGCGGTCAGCGCCGCGAACATCGTCGTCTCGACCATCCACCACGACCCGGTGTGGTGAGCGGTCGCGCGGCAGGCGATTCCCACCGCGATCCCGAGCCCGCCGAGTACGCCCGAGAGACCGAGCGCCGGACCCGTCCATCCGTTCAGGGCAAGGAGACCGGCGACGAGGGGGCCGAGCAGAATCGCGATGCTCGCGCCGACGACCCAGCCGGCGTACGTCTGATCGGGCGCGGGCGCCGGGGCGAGGACGAAGATCGCGACGAGGACGGACGGCCAGCCCCAGGCGACGCCCCGGGCGAAGGCGTCGTACAGGATGCCCCGACGGCGCCGGCGGGGCCCCGCTCCGACTGGATCGGGTGATGCCGCCCAGAGCTCCTCCAGCTCCTCGACGAGCGCGTCCTCGGCCGCCGGACGCGGCGGCTCGCGAAGCTCGACGGCCATGCAGGCGATTCTACTCTCCGCGACGTTTCGGCGGGAACGCTCCACGCGTCATGATGCGCTCAGTGCCGGTCTACATCTCGCTCATGAAGTGGACGTCCCAGGGGCTCGGCGGGATGCCGGCGTGGCGGGACCGGATCGAGGAGGGCGAGCGCGCGATCGAGGAGCGCGGGGGGAAGCTCATCGATACGTACGTGACGCTGGGGCGCTACGACCTGGTCGAGATCTTCGAGGCGCCCGACGACGAGACCGCCTACCAGATCCTCCTCGCCGTCGCGCGCCACGGGAACGTGACGACCGAGACGCTTCGCGGCTTCACCCGCGACCAGGCCGAGAACATCGTTCGCGGGGCATGATCGCGCGCGTCTGGCGAGGCTGGACGGCGGCCGCCGACGCGGACGCCTACGCCGAGTACCTGCTGGAGACCGGGATGCGGAAGGCGCGTGAGACGCCGGGGAACGTCTCGGCGTCCTTCCTCCGGCGGATCGTGGAAGGGCGCGCCGAGTTCGTCACCGTGATCGTGTGGGAGACCCTCGACGCCGTCCGTGCCTTCGCCGGCCCTGACATCGAGCAGGCCGTCTTCTTCCCCGAGGACGAGCGCTACCTCGTCGAGCGCGAGCTCACGGTCGCGCATTACGAGGTCTTCGACCCGGACGTCCCGGCCGGGTTCGGTTAGGTCGGCGCCTAGGCGCCGCGGCGCTCGGCGACCGCTTCCAGGCGGGCCCTGATCTCGCCGGGGTCGGCGCCGAGGTCGTCGAGGTTCGGAAGCTCCCCACGGCCCATAAGGCCGAAGACGCGATCGAAGAGCGCGGTCGTCTCGTAGCGGACGGCGCCCGCCGGCGACTCTCGCCCGGCCTCCGCGACGAGCCCGCGCTCGACGAGCCCGGCAACGGCCGAATCCGCTGCGACGCCCCGAATCCGGGCGATCTCGGGGCGGCTCACGGGCCCCAGGTAGGCGACGACGGCGAGCGTCTCGAGCGCCGCCTGCGAGAGGCCGCGCTCGACCGGCCGCTCGCCGAGCCGGGCGCACGCGTCGGCCGCTTCCCGCGCGGCGCGGAACGCGTACCCGCCCGCGACCCGCTCGAGGACGATCCCGCTTCGCCCCTCGCGGTAGCGGGCCGCTAGGAGCCCGAGCGCGGTCTCGATCCTCTCCGAGTCCTCGTCCGTCGCCTGGACGAGCTCCGCGACCGGGAGCGGACGGGGAGCGATGACGAGCAGGGCCTCGACGACCCGCGCGAGGCGGTCGACCGGGTTCCGGACGACCCGGAGCCCGGCCGGCGAGGAGGCGCCGAACTCGCTCATGCGCAGGTCACCACGATCGGCTCGAACGGGGCGGGCTGTCGCAGCGCCACCTCGTCGGCCTTACGAAGCTCGAGGAGGGCGAGGAACGCGACCGCCTGCTCGACGCGCTCGAGGTTCGCGACTTCCGCCTCGAACACGAAGCGTCGCCGCCGGCGCAGGAGTGAGCGAAAACGGTCGAGGAAGAGCGACACGGGCGGGAACGTTCCGAGGTGGCCAAGAGACGGCGCCGGCGGCTCCGCGACCAAGCGCCGAAGCGCGCTCGCGAGGGCCCGCGGATCCGCGTGAGGAAGCGTCGCCGCCGGCCGCGGGGGAGCGAGCGGCGCGGGCCCGACCCGGAAGAAGCGGTCGCGCTCGCGCTCGAGCCGCTCGGCGAGCCACCCTGCGGCGGCGTGGAAGCGCCGATACGCGGCGAGCCGCTCCGCCAGCTCCGCGGCCGCGTCCTCGGGCTCGAGCTCCTCTCCCTCCCACTCGTCGGGGAAGAGCTCGCGCGTCTTCAGCTCGAGGAGAGACGCGACGAGGACGAGGAACTCGCCGCTCGCCTCGAGGTCGAGCGGCTCGCGCTCGGCGAGACGCTCGACGAACGCGACGACGATCTCGGCCACCGGGACGTCGACGAGCTCGAGCTCCTCCTTGAGGATGAGCGTGAGCAGGAGGTCGAACGGGCCCTCGAACGAGTCGAGGTCCAGCGGAAGCTCGCGAACGCCGACGGCGCTCATGCGCGGCGATGCTAACGACGGGAGCGGACGCGTCCCTTCGGCACCGCCATCTTGCGCACGGGTGCCGGGGGCACCTCGCGCGCGCGCCGCTCGGGCCGTGGCGCGCCCCGCCGTTGCGACCACACGAAGCAGGCGATCGCGGCCACGAAGAGGACGAAGGCGACGTACGAGTTCAGCCGGAGCCCGAAGAGCTCGTGGGCCTCGTCCGTTCGGATCTGCTCGAGGAAGAAGCGCGCGAACGTGTACCAGGCGACGTAGAGGCAGAAGATTCCGGGCGCCTTCACGCGCCCGCGCGACCAGACGACGAGGAGGAGCGCGACGCCGAGGAGGTTCCAGAGCGACTCGTAGAGGAAGACGGGATGGAACGTGTCGGACGAGAGGTACTTCTCCGGACGGTTCTCGGGGTCGATCTCGAGCCCCCACGGACGGTTGGTCGGAACGCCGAACAGCTCCTGGTTGAACCAGTTGCCCCAGCGGCCGATCGCCTGCGCGAGGAGGAGCCCTGGCGCGGCCGCGTCCATGAACGCGAAGACGCTCGCGCCCGAGCGGCGGACGACGACGGCGCCGGCGAGGACGCCCCCGGCAATCCCACCCCAGATCCCGAGGCCGCCCTCCCAGATCTGGAAGACACCGCGCCACTTCGGGTCCGGGACCTCGCTCCAGCTCGTCACCACGTGGTAGAGGCGGGCTCCGACGACGCCGCCGGCGACGCCCCACATCGACACCCGGAAGACGAGGTCCCACTCGCCGCCGCGGCGAGTCCAGAGGATCCCGGTCAGCGCGGTCGCGGCGAGGATCGCGACGAGGAGAGTGAAACCGTACGCGTGGAGCGTGAGACCGCCGACGTGGAGCTCGCCGCTGGACGGGCTCGGGATGGAGGCGACGAGAGCCATGCCGCGATGACTCTACGCACGGCACGGCCCGACCGGCTGCGCGGCCGGTCGTCCCCCGCTAGAGGAGAATCCGAAGCGCGGTCGCGGCGGGGCACCCGCCGCGCGCGATCGAGACCGCGACGTGAAGGTCGACGTCCATGCGCTCGGCGAGCTCCCATGCGGTCGCGCGGTCGTAGCCCGCGCGCTCGAGCTCGTCCAGCCGCCAGCGAAGGACGCGCTCCGCCTCGGTCTCTCGTGTAAGAAGGTTTACAGCCGCCATATCACCTACTTCGCCCGTAAGCCGCGAGCGGATGTCCCCGGAACGGGTGATTCGGCGGTCAGACGAGCCGGGCGGCCTCACGCCGGCCCGAACGCCTCCGCGATTCGGATCGCCTCGTCTCGCGTCAGGTCCTCGCCTTCGATCCGAAGCGTCCGCCCCCCGCTCATCCAGAGGAGCGTGTTCGTGGCGAGTCGGAACGTCTCCGGCCGCACCTCGTTCGTCGCCGGGTCGACGTAGAAGAACTCGTGCGGCTCACCCTCGAGCCACCAGCCGCGGGCGCCGTTCACGCCGACCGACTCGATGCGCGTGCCCGGTCCCGCCGACTTCTCGATGAACTCCTCGCGCACGCCGGCGCGAAATTCACTCGCGAGCAGGCGGATTTGGTCGCCTTCGCGATAGACGAACGAGACCTGCCCGCCCGGTCCGATCGGGTCGAAGTAGACAGCGTCCGGGTCGCCGAGCGACGCGGGCGGGACGAGGACCTCGTAGCGGGCGCGACGACGCGCCTCTCGAGGCGTCACCCGTTCGCCCAGGGAGAGCTCCGCCTCCCGGAGGCCGCGCGTCGTCGTGCCCGGCGACGGCGAGATCGGCGTCCGCTCGATCCGAACGCCGCGCAGGCCGAGCCACTCGAGGACGGCGGTTCGCGCCGGCGGCACCGCCATCACCGCGCCGACGGCGACCGCGAGGACGGCGAGGGCGAGGACGAGCG
>JALZGN010000068.1 GCA_030861005.1 Actinomycetota bacterium | reverse complement strand
AGGAGGTCGAGGCGGTCGTCGCGACCTTGAGAAGCGGCTGGATCGCGAGCGGGCCGCGAGCGGGCGAGCTCGAGGAGCGCTTCGCCGACTACGTGGGGGCGAGACACGCGGTCTCCCTCGCGTCCGGCACCGCCGCCCTCCACCTCGCGCTCGTCGCCGCCGGGATCGGTCCGGGGGACGAAGTCGTGACGACGCCGATCACCTGGCCTGCGACCGCGAACGTCGTCGTCCACGTCGGCGCGCGACCGGTCTTCGTCGACGTCCGCGAGGACGACCTCAACGTCGATCCGGAGGCGATCGCGGCCGCGCTCACGCCGCGGACGAAGGCGATCGTCCCCGTCCACCTCGCCGGCCAGCCGTGCGACCTCGACCCGATCCTCGCGCTCGGCGTTCCCGTGATCGAGGACGCGACGCACGCGATCGAGTCGCGCTACGGCGGGCGGAAGATCGGGTCGATCGAGGGCTCGCTCGCCGCCTGCTTCTCGCTCAACGCGACGAAGAACGTGGCCGGCGCCGAGGGGGGGATCCTCACGACCGACGACGACGGCCTTGCGGGCGAAGTCCGCGAGCTCCGCCTCATGCGCCGCCGAGGCGGCGCGCTCTACGACATCCGCGTTGCGGGCTTCAAGGCCAACCTCCCTGACCTCCTGGCCGCGCTCGCGCTCGTCCAGCTCGAAAAGGTCGAGTCCCACGCCGAGATCCGCCGCCGCCACGTCGAGGCCTACGACGCGGCGATCGCCGAGCTGCCGGGGATCACGCCGCTCGCGCGGCACCCGGGCGACGTCCACGCGCTCCACATCTATGTCGTCCGCATCGACCCGGCCCTCGCGGGAGCGGACCGAAACGCCTACCGAGACGCCCTTGCCGCGAAAAACGTCGCGACGAGCATCCATTTCCTGCCCCTCCACCGGCTCACCTTCTACCGCGAGCGCTATCCGGATCAGCCGCGCCTTCCGGTCGCCGAGCGCGCCGGCGGCGAGGTGCTCTCGCTCCCGCTCTCGCCTGCGCACGCTGATGCCGACATCGAGGACGCGATCGACGCCCTCCGGCGGGTTCACGCCGAGCTCGCCCGCTAGCGCCGCCATGGGGAGCCGATGCGCGTACTGATCACGGGCGGAGCCGGGTTCATCGGCTCTCACCTGGCCGACCGCCTGCTCGCCGAGGGCCACGAGGTGCGCGCGCTCGACCTGCTCGATCGCCAGGTGCACGCCGGTAACGGCGCGCCCGGCTACCTCGATCCGGACGTCGACCTTCGGCTCGGCGATGTCCGCGATCCCGGCGCCTGCGCGGCGGCGCTCGCCGACGTCGACGCCGTCGTCCACTTCGCCGCCGCCGTCGGCGTCGGCCAGTCGATGTACGAGATCGAGCGCTATGTGTCCGTGAACACGCTCGGGTGTGCCGTCCTCCTCGAGGAGATCGTCAGCCGACGCGATCGGATCGCGAAGGTCCTCGTCGCGTCGTCGATGTCGATCTACGGCGAGGGCCAGTGCCGAAACCCCGTGACCGGAGAGCGGGGCCTTGCCCCCGGCCTGCGTTCCAACGACCAGCTCCGCCGCCGCGATTGGGAGGTCCTTGCGGAGGACGGGACGCGGCTCGAGTCCGAGGCGACCGCCGAGACGAAGCCCCTCAGGCCGACGTCCGTCTACGCCGTCACGAAGCGCGACCACGAGGAGCTGACGCTTGCGGTCGCGGCCGCGTATGGCATCCCCGCCGTCGCGCTTCGCTTCTTCAACGTCTACGGCGCGCGCCAGGCGCTCTCGAACCCCTACACGGGCGTCGTCGCGATCTTCGCCTCGCGGCTCCTCAACGGCCGCGCGCCGATCGTCTTCGAAGACGGGCTCCAGACGCGCGACTTCATCGACGTGCGCGACATCGCGCGCGCCTCCTCGCTCGCGCTCACGAGCTCGGCCGCGGACGGGCACGCCGTCAACATCGGGACGGGTCGGGCGACGTCCGTCCTCGAGGTCGCTCGTGTTCTCGCGGGCGGGATCGGCGTCGAGATCGAGCCCGAGATCGTCGGGAAGTTTCGCGCCGGGGACGTTCGCCACTGCTACGCCGACACGGCACGGGCGCGGGAGCTCCTCGCTTTCGAGCCCGCAATCGCGTTCGAGGACGGCATGGCCGACCTCCTCGAGTGGCTCGAGGGCCAGGCCGCCGCCGACCGCGTCGACGACGCCTACGAGGCGCTCGCCGCTCGCGGCCTCACTCGGTGAGCGAGTCCGCCTCCCGCGCGCCCGACGTCTCCGTCTCGATCGTGAACACGTCGAGCCGCGACCTCCTCCTCGCTTGCCTCGACTCGCTCGCCTCCGACCTCGCCGACGTCGACCTCGAAGTCGTCGTCCTCGACAACGCCTCGGAGGACGGATCCGCCGCGGCGGTGCGCGAACGGTTTCCGTGGGCGCGCCTGATCGAGCAGCCGTACCGCGCGGGCTTCGGCGCGAACCACAACACGGTCATCCGCGCGACGCGCGGCCGCTACGTGTACGTCCTGAACGAGGACACGACCGTCGAGTCCGGCTCCTTTCGCCGCTTGGTCGAGTATCTGGACGCTCATCCCGACGTCGCGGCGCTCGCGCCCCGAATCCGCTACCCCGACGGGCGCGAGCAGGCCTCGGCCTGGCGGTTCCCAACGCCCGCGACGGCCGCCGTCGGGGCTCTCACGCTTGCGCGGGCGGGCGTCGTCCAGTCGGGCGGGAGGGAGCTCCGGCGGGTCGACTGGGCGATGGCGTGCGCGCTCCTCCTCCGGCGAAGCGCGCTCGACGAGGTCGGTCTCTTCGACGAGGGCTTCTTCATCTACTCCGAGGAGCCCGACCTCTGCCGTCGACTCGCCGCGGCGGGCTACGAGACGCACTACTTCCCCGCGGTCACGGTCTACCACCACGTCAGCCAGTTCAGCGCGGGCGTCCCGGAACGCCGGATCGCGGAGGAGTGGCGGAGCCGGCACCGTTACTGGCGGAAGCACCACTCTCCCGCCGGGGCGCGCGTCGCGGCGCTCCTGACCGGCTACCAGTACGCGGCGCGGGCGGCGATCGCGGCGGCGCTCGTCCGCCTGCCCGACTCCCGGCGGCCGCTTCGCCACCTCGCGCGCGCGGCACCCGCCCGCTTCCGCCTCCACGCGCGAAACGCGTGGCGCGGCGTAACGGGGCCCGGCCTCCGGGAGCTCGCCGACGAGTGGAACCGCGAGCACGGCGTCGGGACGGGGTAGCGATTTGGGCGACACTGGCAGCGTGACGCGCGGCACTCCCTTCCTGGACGCCGTTCTCTTCGCGACCGCGTTCGTCGTCACCTTCGCGAAGATCCGCCTCGCGACGCCGGTCGGGGAGATCTACCTCTCGGACGTGACCGCGAGCCTCTTCGTCGTTCTCTTCCTCGCCCACCGGATCGCCGCTCGCGACTGGCGCGCCTCGCGTACGACGCTGGTCGTGGCCGCGTTCTTCGCCGCCTTTCTCCTCGTCTACCTGGTCGGCTTCTACAACCTCGAGACATCGTCCGACCGTGACCAGTTCGTGAAGGGGCTGGTGAAGTTCGCGATCCATTTCGCCTTCGTCGTCGCCGCGGTCGCGTACCTGAGCCGCCGCTCCCACCGCCTCTACTGGCAGACGCTCGCCTGGTTCTGCGCGG
>JALZGN010000060.1 GCA_030861005.1 Actinomycetota bacterium | reverse complement strand
CTGCAGGTGCACGCTCGCGTCTCTTCGCCATCACGCCGAGCAGGCCGGCGTCGAGGCGTCCGGGACGGCCGCGGCGAGCGGCGTGGTGGCGAGGCGGGACTCGGACGGCCGCTACGCGTTCGTTGAGATTCAGTGCGGCGTGGACGTCGCGTTCCGTCCCCAACCCGAGGACGTCGAGGCGCTCGTCGCGCTCGCGGAGCGCGACTGCTTCATCTCCGCCTCGCTCACGGCGCCGACCGAGTACGAATGGCGCGTGAACGGCCAGGTGGTCGCCCGGTGAGGCGCGCGAGCTCGCGAAACCAGCGCAGGCGTTCCGCGTAGGGGACGGCGGCGTTCGCGGGCGAGGTCGAGGGGAGGACGAAGAGGGACGTCTCGGCGAGGCGTCGGTCCTGAAGCCCGAGCGTCGGGCGTTCGCGGAACGCCCCTTCGTAGGCCGCCTTGCCGACGAAAACTAGGAAGCGCGGTCGCAGCTCGGTGGCGATTCGCTCGAGGCGCTCCGCCGCCCCCGCGAAGTCGGCACGGCGGAGCTCGCCGCTTCCGCGCGTCGTCCGCGGAGCGGCGTTCGTGATGCCGTACCCGAGCTCGAGCATCGTCCACTGCTCGCCCGGCGAAAGCAGGCGTGGCGTCAGACCCGAGTCGGCGAGGAGTCGCCAGAAGTCGTTCCTCGGGTTGGCGAAGTGCTGCCCGGCCGCCGCCGAGCGCACCCCGGGGTTGATCCCGCAGAAGACGACCGCGAGCCCCGGGGCGAGGACGTCGGGAAGGGCCGAGGTCAGAGGCCCGGATCGCCCCACGCCTGCGGTCCGCACTCGGGACACGCGAGCTCGAGCGCATCGAGCTCGGCGAGGACGCGCTCGACGGGCGGATGCTCGGCGCGAAGAGCGACCGTGCCGAAGCGGTCGGCGACGACGACCGCCGGCCGCCCGAGCGCTGCCGAGAGCCGGCCGGGCTCCCGTTCGACGACGAGCACGCCGCCCCGAGCGGCGACGTCGCCGCGCGCCGCCTCGTACGCCTCGGGATCGTCGAGGCAGACGACGACGGCATGGCGCCGCTGTCGGAGCGGCCAGAGCGCCGGCAGCGAGCGGACGTCTTCCACGGGACGAACGATAGTGTCGAAGCGGTGAGGCTCCTCGTCCTCGGAGGCACCCTCTTCCTCGGTCGCCACCTCGTCGAGCAGGCGCTCGCACGCGGGCACGACGTGACGCTCTTCAACCGTGGGCGAACCGCTCCCGACCTCTTTCGCGACGTCGAGCACCTCCGCGGCGACCGCGACGGCGACCTCTCTCCCCTCGAACGGCGAACCTGGGATGCGGTAATCGACACGTCGGCCCGGGTCCCGCGCTGGGTGCGAACGGCCGCTTCGCTCCTCGCCGACTCGGTCGAGCACTACACGTTCGTCTCGAGCTGCTCCGTCTACCGCGACACGAGTCGGCCGGGCGTGGACGAGAACGCGCCCGTCCACACGCTCGCCGACGAGTCCGTCGAAGAGATCGCAGACGCGGAGACCTACGGCGCCCTCAAGGCGCTCTGCGAGCGCGAAGCTTCCCGGGCGATGGACGGCCGCGCCCTGTCCGTTCGCGCCGGTCTCATCGTCGGGCCGTACGACCCGACCGGCCGCTTCTCCTACTGGGTGCACCGCATAGCGAGGGGCGGCGACGTCCTCGCACCCGAGCCGCGCGACCAGCGGGTGCAGTTCGTCGACGTCCGCGACCTCGCCGCCTGGATGCTCGACATGGCGGAACGGCGGAAGCCGGGTGTCCTGAACGCGACCGGGCCGGCGAGGCCGCTGACGATGGAGGCACTTTTGACGGGGATCGCCGCGGCGACGGGGAGCGGGGCGCGCCTCGTCTGGACCGCAGAGCGCTTCCTCCTCGACGCCGGCGTCGAGCCGTGGAGTGAGCTCCCTCTTTGGCTCGCGCCGTCGGCGAACGAGGGCGAGCGCTACTTCCTCGCGGTCGACGTCTCCCGGGCGATCGGGGCCGGGCTTCGGTTCCGCCCTCTCGCGGAGACGGTTCGCGACACGCTGACCGGAGCGAACACAACCTCCGATGCCGGCCTCGATCCCGAGCGGGAACACGACCTCCTCGCCGCGTGGAAACACCGCGCGGTGTGACCGCGCTCGGGCTCGACCTCGCCGCGGTTCGCGCACGCTTCTCGGCGCTCGACCGGCCGACCGCCTTCCTCGACGCGCCCGGGGGGACGCAGGTTCCGGACTCCGTCGTCGCGGCGATCGCCGGCTACCTGCGCGACTCGAACGCGAACCTCGGCGGCGCGTTCGCGAGGAGCCGCAGGAGCGACGCGCTCGTCGTCGCCGCTCACGAGACGGCGGCGCGCTTCCTCGGCTGCTCCCCGGACGAGGTCGGCTTCGGCGCGAACATGACGACGCTCAACTTCTCGCTCTCGCGCGCGCTCGGCCGCGAGCTCCGCGCGGGCGACGAGATCGTGGTGACGCGCCTCGACCACGACGGCAACGTGTCGCCCTGGCTCGAGCTCGCGCGCGACCTCGAACTCCGGGTCCGTTTCGTCGAGATCCACGACGACTGCACCCTCGACATGGACGACCTCGAGCGCCGACTCGGCGAGCGTACGCGCGTCGTTGCCTTTCCGTGGGCATCGAACGCGGTCGGCACGATCACCCACGTTCGCCGGATCGCCGACCTCGCGCACGAGGCCGGCGCGCTCGCGTGGGCCGACGCCGTTCACTTCGGCCCGCACGGGCCCATCGACGTCGCCGCCGTGGGCGTGGACGTCCTTCTCTGCTCGCCCTACAAGTTCTTCGGTCCCCACCTCGGGCTCTTCTTCGGGCGAGCCGAGCTCCTCGAGCGCCTCCGCCCGTACAAGGTGCGACCCGCGCCGAGCGAGCCGCTCGGGCAGCGCTTCGAGCTCGGCACGCAGCCGCACGAGCTCCTCGCGGGCTTCGTCGCCGCAGTCGACTACGTCGAGTCGATCGGCTGGGACGCCATCCGGGCGCACGAGCGCGGGCTGGGCGAGCGCTTCCTCGCCGGGCTCCCGGACTCGGTCACGCTCTACGGTCTCGCGTCGATGGACGGGCGAGTGCCGACGTTCGCGTTCACGCTGGCCGAGCGCACGCCGTTCCAGGTCGCGAACCTGCTCGCCGCGCGCGACATCGCCGTATGGTCGGGGAACTACTACGCGGTGGAGGTGATGGAGCGGCTCGGGCTCCCGGACGGCGCCGTCCGCGCCGGCTTCGTCCACTACAACACGCCTGACGAGGTCGACCGCCTGCTAGCCGCGCTGGAGGAGGTCGCGGCCTCGGGGTAGCGGCGTCGTGCGGACGGCCCGGCCCCGGAACTGGCCGTGCTACGTCGGGCTACTGCTTGTGGGCGGCCGCCGCCCGCTTCCAGCGCTCGTCGTCGCGGTGGATCCAGTCGGGGTCGACGCCCTTCCGCTCGGCGAGGGCGAGGGTCAGAAGCTGGAACGGGACGATGTCGACGACCGGGTGCGAGGTGGGCACGAGCTCGACGTCGCAGCCGAGGATCTCGAGCGCCGCGGCCGCCTGACGGGCGCGCTCGGCCGCACGTCCCTCGCCCTCGAGGACGAACGCCCGCACCGTCTCGTCGATCGCGGCGAGGTGGCCGTGGAGCAGCTGTTCCGTCTCGTGCGCCTCGGCGGCGACGAACGCCCCCTCGCGCAGCTTCAGCACCGCCTCCTGCGCGGTCGCCCAGTCGCGGCCCGCGCCCGCGACCAGCCAACGTTCGTGGTCCGAGACGTCGGGCGCCCGCCCGAGGACGTCCTCGACCGCTTCGGGAAGCGGCGAGACGTCGCGCCCGCGGAGGACGTCCAACGCGGCGACGGCGCACGTGTAGCTCGCGGTGTGGCACCACGACTTCTCGACCTCGGGCGCGACGACGAGCACCTCCTCCGCGACGGCCGCGAGCGGACTCTCGGCCTTCGCCGTCACCAGCCAGGCGGGCCCGTCGAAAGCGCGGACAGCTTCGAGCGTTACCTCCGTCTCGCCTTCGTGACTGACGGCCACGAGGAGGTCCGCCTCCGGCGGCTCGAGCACGACCTCGAGCGCCTGCAGCGCCGCGCCGCCCGTCTGCGCGGCGTGGAACGACGTTCCGCAACCCGTCAGAACGACGCGCCCGAGCGGAAAGCGGCGGTCGCCCACCCGCTCGGCGACGCCGCGCAACCACTCGGGCTGGGCGACGATCGCCGCCCGCATGAGGTCTCCCGCCGCCACGCTAGTCGCCGAGTCCGAGAGGCAGACGCGGTCGAACGCGCGAGCGCCGGCAGGCCTCCAGCTCACGCTCGTCACCGAGCCCGGCGACCGGCACGGGTAGCATCGCCGGCGTGGAAGGCTACCGCCTCGTGCACGAGCAGACCGTCGAGTTCCGCGACCTGGACGGGCTCGGGCACGTGAACAACGCCGTCTACCTGAACTACCTCGAGAACGCGAAGATCCTCTACTTCCGGGAGGTCGTCGGGGAGGTGGCGCTCGAGGATCTCGGAATCGTCGCGGACGTAAAGATCGCCTTCCGCTCCCCCGCGTTCCTCGGCGAGAGGCTCGCGATCGGCGTCCGCCTTCCGCGCGTCGGCACGAGAAGCATGGAGTTCGAGTTCGAGTTCCGCGGTCCCGACGGGCGCCTCGTCGCCGAGGCGTCGAGCGTCCACGTCGCGTTCGACTACGCGCAGCGCGAGGCGGTTCCGGTACCCCGTGAGTGGCGGCGGCGAATCGAGGCGCACGAGGCGGAGGCGCTCGCGGCTCGGTGAGCGAGCGCGTATTTCGCAAGGACGTCCTCGGGAACGGCCTCCGCGTCGTCACGGCGGAAATGCCGCAGGCGAAGTCGGTCGCCTGCTTCGTCATGCTCGCGGCCGGCTCGCGCTACGAGACGCGCGAGACGAACGGGATCGCGCACTTCGCCGAGCACATGTTCTTCAAGGGCACGGAGAACCGACCGAGCGCGCGCGAGATCGCCGGCGAGATCGACTCCATCGGCGGTGAGTTCAACGCGTTCACCGGCAAGGAGTACACGGGCTACTACGTGAAGTGCGCCGCCGAGCACCGCGACGTCGCGCTCGACGTCCTCATCGACATGCTCCGCCACTCGAAGTTCGATCCCGACGAGATCGAGCGCGAGAAGGGCGTGATCGTCGAGGAGATGAACATGTACTTCGACACGCCGCGCGACTACCTCGAGGGCGTCTACGACGAGCTCCTCTACGGCGATCAGCCGCTCGGGTGGGACATCATCGGCACGAAGGACACCGTGCGCGCCGCCACGCGCGACACGTTTCTCGCCTACCTCGACCGGTGGTACCGCGCGCCTCGCATCGTCGCCGGTGTGGCGGGCGCAGTGGGCGACGACGCCCTCGCCCGGCTCGAGGCGCTCCTCGGAGACGTCCAGAACGGCACGACCGGGCAGCCGGACGCCGTCGCCTGGGAGCAGGCGGAGCCGCGCGTCAAGATCCACTCGAAGAAGTCCGACCAGGCGCACGTTCGCTTGGGCGTCCACAGCTACCGCCTCGACCACCCCGACCGCTACGCCCTCTCCGTCCTCGCGACGGTCCTCGGCGGGGGAATGTCGTCACGGCTCTTCAGCGAGGTCCGCGAGCGGCGCGGGCTCGCGTACTACATCTACGGCTACAACCAGGGCTACACGGACACCGGGACGCTCTACGCGCAGGGCGGCGTCGACATCAACCGGATCGACGAGGCGGTCCGCACCATCATCGGCGAGTTCGGTCGGATTGCGAGCGAGCCCGTCTCGACGGACGAGCTCGAGAAGGCGCGGAACTTCGCCAAGGGGCGCCTCGTCCTCTCGCTCGAGGATCCGCGCGGCCTCATCCTCTTCGGCCTGCGAAGCGAGGTGCTGGAAGGGAAAACCCGGGAGCCCGACGACGTCATCGCGGGCCTCGACGCCGTGACGATGGACGACGTTCAGCGGGTGGCCGCGGACGTGATCCGCGAGGACCGCCTGAACCTCGCCGTCATCGGTCCCTTCGACGACCCCGACCGCTTCGAGAAGCTCCTCGCGTTCTCGTGAGGAAGTAACAGACTGTTACTTGCTCCGGCTTCCGACGGCGAGGTCGTACGGGAAGTCGGTCAGAACCTCGCAGCCGTCCTCGGTGACGAGGACGAGATCTTCCAGGCGACAGCCGCCGAACCCTGGTCGGTAGCACCCGGGCTCGATCGTGACGACGTCGCCCGCCACGAGCTCGTGGCCGGCGAGGCCGAGCAGCGGCAGCTCGTGCACCTCGAGGCCGACACCGTGGCCGAGGCTGTGGAAGTACCCGTGGTCGAGCGGGCGGCCAAGCTCCTTGGTGCGCTGCGTCGGGTAGCCGGCCCGCTCGAAGACCTCGGCCGAGATCGCGTAGACCTCTGTTCCGTCCGCGCCGGCGCGGATCGCGGGAACGACGCGCTCGAGCGCCTCGCGGCAAAGCCGGTGGTAGGTGACGAGCTCCTCGGGCGGATCGCCGACGCAGAACGTCCGCGTCAGGTCGGCGAAGCAGCCTGAGTCGGGGTCGAGCGGAAAGAGATCGACGACGACCGGCTCGCCCGGTGCGACGGGGCCGTGACCCTGCTCGTGGCCGATGGCGGTCTGCGCCCCGTGCGAGACGATCATCCCGTCGGGCGCGGTCACCCCTTCGTCGGTGAAGACTCTCGCCGCTTCCGCCTGCAGCTCTTCGCACGTCACCGGCCCTTCCGCGAGTCGATCGCGGATCCGCGCCATCGCCCGCTCCGCGGCCCGCTGCGCCTTCCTGATCCCGTCGAGCTCGGACGGTGACTTCGAGCGACGGCGGTGGTCGAAGAGCTCCCCGTCCACCTCGAGCTCGACCCCGTTCGCGCGGAGGTGATCGGCCACCGCGAGCGGGAACGAGCGCGGAACGAACGCACGGACGAGGCCGGCGTGGCGGCACGCGCGGAGGACGAGCTCGCGGTGGGCGTCGTGCCATCGGATCCCGGCCGCAATCAGCTCGTCCGAGCCGAGCTCCTCTTCGGGGAGCACCTCGAGCGCGTCGACGGCGGCGAGCCGCGGCATCTCGAGCGAGCTCGCGAAGACGCGCCGCGTCCCGTTCCGCTCGAGGTAGATGAGCGGATCGGTCACGGGAACCGGAACCTCGTGGCGGAGCTCCGGCGAGCGAAGCGTGTCGGCGAACATGAGGACGTCCGGCATGCCGCTGCGATCGTACCCGCGGGTGGCGTGGCTGGGCCGTCCAGATAACCTGCCTCCGTGGGCGCGGACGACGTCTTCGAGCGGGCGCGGGAGCTCGTCGCCGCCTACGACGAGGAGCTGCGACGGCTCGTCCCAGCCGGTGCTGACATCTTCGACGCCCACGTGCACGTCGGGCGAGACATCGACGGGTTCGTCGCCCCCGTGGACGACCTGCTCGCGACGATGGGCCGCTACGGCGTCTCGCGCGCCTTCGCGTTCTGCCTCGACGAGCCGGACCGCCACCCCGCGTTTCGAGCGGCGAACGATCGCACGCTCGCCGCCGCGGAGCGAAGCGAGGGGAAGCTGATCCCGTTCGTCCGCCTCGACCTCGCCGATCAGCCGCTCGAGGAAGCCGTCCGGTGCCTCGACCGCGGCGCCCGAGGGATCAAGCTCCACCCGCGCGCGCAGCGCTTCCTCCTGAACGACGAGCGGCTGGGCCCTGTCTTCGCGCTCGCCGCCGAGCGGCGGGTGCCGATCCTGATCCACGGCGGGCGCGGCTTGCCGCCGATCGCCGACGCGCTCGCGCGGCTCGTCGACGCGAACCCGGACGCCCATCTCATCATCGCGCACGGCGGGATCGCCGACCTGGCGGCGCTCTCGGACGCGTTCGGCGGCCGCGCCGGCGTCTTCTTCGACACCTCCGTTTGGAGTCCGATCGACCTCCTCGACGTCTTCCACCGCTTCTCGCCCGAGCAGGCGCTCTACGCATCCGACTACCCGTACGGCCAGCAGCCGACGTCGCTTTTGATCGCGATACGGACGGCTCAGATGGCCGGGTTCTCCGACGAGCAGCTCCGCGACCTCCTCGGGCGGACGGCGGCGCGGATCGCGGACGGCGAGCCGCCGCGCGACCCGACCGATCCCTGGCGACGCGAAGTCCTCGAGCAGCCGCTCGTCTTCGCCCGCATCCACCACTATCTCGCCATGGCGACGCCTCTTCTCTGGACCCGCCAGGCCGACACGATCGGCGTCCTCGGGCTCGCGTTGAACGCCTGCCGCGAGCGGGACGGCTACGCCGACGAGCGCGAGCGGATCGCCGCCCTCCTCGCCTGCGCTCGCGACCTTTGGCGAACGGCGGCGGAGGTCGAGGACGACGACGAGCGGATGCAGCTCGGTCGAACGACGTTCCGACTCCTCCACCTCGCCGACATCGAGGCCGTGACCGCCCATGCCTGACCTCACGGTCAACGGGGGCCGCTACCGGGTCGAGGCGGAGGTCGGCCGGACCCTCGCGGAGACGCTCCGCGAGGATCTCGGCTTGACGGGCACGAAGGTGGCGTGCGCGGAGGGCCACTGCGGCGCGTGCACCGTCATGCTCGACGGCCTCCCCGTGCTCTCGTGCATCACGCTCGTCCACGTGGTCGGCGACCGCGAGGTGACGACGATCGAGGGCCTCCGCGATCACCCGCTCGTCGACGCGTTCGTCGCGGCGGACGCCCTCCAGTGCGGCTTCTGCACGCCCGGACAGATCGTCTCGGCGACCGCGCTCGTCCGCGAAAGCCCGGGCGCGTCGCCCGACGAGATCCGCCATGCGATGGCGGGGAACCTCTGCCGTTGCGGCACCTATCCGAGAATCGAGGAGGCGATCAGAAGCGTGGGGGATCTCACGGTTCCCCCACGGGCCGCCTCCGCAAGGGAGGATCGAGATGGCTCGACTGCTTAAGACGGAGCGCGAGGTCGAGGGCCGCGTCGAGGAGTCGTGGCTCGTCGTCGAGGAGGACGCGCTCGACCAGTGGCCCGAGGGACCGCTCGCGACGGTGGGGCGGCCGGCGAGGCGCGTCGACGGACCGGAGCGTGCGCGCGGCGAGGCGCGCTACACGGCGGACGTCCGGCTCCCCGGGATGCTCCACGCGGCACTCCTCCGAAGCCCGCATGCCCACGCCGTCGCGCGGCGGGTCGACCTCGAGCGCGCTCGACGCTCGCCCGGCGTCCGCGCCGCCCTCGGA
>JALZGN010000047.1 GCA_030861005.1 Actinomycetota bacterium | reverse complement strand
CGGCACGGCGCGGCGAGCTCGTCTTCCTCGCCGTGCCGCCGGACGGCGTTGAGGCGACGGCGCGCGACCTCGCCGACGTGCTCGCCGGGAAGATCGTCGTCAGCGTCGCAAGCCCGGTCGTCTTTCGGGACGGGCGGCCGACCGCGAACCCGGGCGAGCGCTCGCTTGCCGAGCTCGCGGCCGACGCCGCCCCGAAGGCGCGCATGATCGCGGGCTTCCACACGGTCGCAGCGCGCGCGCTCGCGGCCGAGGGCCCGATCGACGAGGACGTCCTGCTCTGCGGAGACGACCCCGAGGCGAAGAAGCTCGTCTCTGCGCTCGCGGAGCGGATCGTCACGGGCCGCTCGATCGACTGCGGCCGGCTCGAAGCGGCCCGGTGGCTCGAGACGCTCACCGTGGTTCTTCTCAACATCAACCGGAACTACCGCTCCGAGACGGGCGTCCGAATCACCGGGCTTTGACGAGCTCGTTCGGTTTTCCGCCGCCAAAGACGCCTGCTGCCTCCAGTGCTCGGAACCCCCCCACCGCGCACGATGCGGGCAAGCAAACGACGGAGGTGCTCCGATGACCGCGACGACGACGACCGATTCCCGCTCCCTCGCCTTCCTCGACGGCACGGCCAGGATCCTCGCCAGCCGACGGGACGACGACGGCAGCGTCTCCGTCATCGAGATGTCCATGCCCGAGGGCTCCATGCCGCCCCCGCACATTCACGACGAGGACGAGAGCGTCTACGTTCTCGCCGGGAAGATGACGTTCTACGTCGGCGACGAGCCGATTCGCGTCGGCGCCCGCCAGCGCGTCGACCTGCCGCGCGGGGTCGCGCACACCTACCGAGTGGAGTCGCCGGGCGGCGCGCAGTGGATCTCCCTAACCGCTTCCGGCCGCTACGAGGACTTCGTCCGCGAGGTCGGCCGCCCCGCCGACGCTCGCTCGGGTGGGCCGGCTCAGCAGAGCCTCGCCGATCTCGTCGCGCTGACGAGAGCGGCCGCGCGGAACGGGATCGAGATCGTGGGAGCGCCGGGCTCCGTGCCAGGCGGGGCCGGTAGCGACGAGCGGGCGGAGAAGCGCCCGAGGCGCTTTCGCCTTCCGCTTCGACCGCTCGCGGCGCCGCTCGCCCGCGCCGCGGCGTGACCGATCGCGGGCGGTCGGGCGAGATCTCGATCGTCCCGCTCGTCGGGATCCCGGAGGTCCGGCCGGGCGACGACCTGGCCGGAATGCTGGGCGACGCGCTCGAGCGCACCGGCGGCCTCGAGGAGGGCGACGTCGTCGTCGTCGCTCAAAAGGCGGTCTCGAAGGCCGAGGGTCGGATCGAGCGCACGGACGACGAGGTCGCCGTCGTCCTTCGGGAAGCACGGGCCGTCCGCCGGCGGCGGGGCGAGCTCGTGATCGTCGAGACCGAGCACGGATTCGTCTGCGCGAGCGCGGGCGTCGACCGGTCGAACGCGCCCGACGACGGCACCGTCGTTCTCCTCCCGCGGGATCCCGACACATCCGCACGGTCGCTTCGCGAAACGCTCCACGCGCGCTTTCGAACGGGGCCGGCGGTCGTCGTCAGCGACTCGTTCGGTCGCGCCTGGCGGCAAGGGACGACCGACGTCGCGATCGGGGTCGCGGGGCTCGCCCCGCTCCTCGACCTCCGTGGGACGCCGGACGCCCGCGGTCGCCCGCTCTCCTCGACGCTGATCGCGGTCGCGGACGAGCTCGCGGGCGCGGCGGAGCTCGTGATGGGGAAGGCGCGCTCGGTGCCGGCGGCCCGGATTCGCGGCTACTCGGCTCCGCACGGCGACGGCTCCGCGCGCGACCTCGTCATCCCGCCGAACCGCGACCTCTTCCCATAACTTCCTCCCATGTTCGAGGAGCTCACGGAGTATGTGTCGGGCTCGCCGTGGACGTATGTCTTCCTCTTCGCCGTCTCGGCCCTGGACGTGCTCGTGCCGCTCGTCCCGAGCGAGACGTCCGTGATCACCGCGGGAGTCCTCGCCGGAAGCGGCGATCTCGTCCTCCCGCTCGTCATCGTGTTCGCGGCCGGGGGCGCAATTCTCGGCGACAACACCGCGTACGCGATCGGCCGCCTCGCGGGCGGGTGGGTGCGGCGCCGCTTCTTCGGCGGCGACCGTCGCGAGCGGCTCGAGTGGGCCGAGAAGAACCTCCGCGAGCGAGGGGGTTACCTGATCGTCGTCGGACGGTTCATCCCAGGCGGACGGAGCGCCGTGACCCTGACAGCGGGTCTGCTCGCAATGCCGTGGCGCCGCTTCATCGCGTTCGACGTCGCGGCGGGGACCGTGTGGGCGAGCTATGCCGGCCTGCTCGGGTACTTCGGCGGGAAGACGTTCGAGGAGGAGCCGTGGAAGGGGCTCATCCTCGCGTTCGCGATCGCCTTCGGCGTCGTCGCCGCCGTCGAGATGGTCCGCTGGCTGAAGCGCCGTGGGGTCACGTCCCCGTGAGCGAGACGCTCTCGGCGTACGCCGAGAGCGCGTCGTCTAGGGCGGGGAGGAGGACGCCGCGCTCGCTGCCGAGCGCGGAGAAAGCCGGCCGCTTTGCGGCGAGCGCGAGCGCGGCGGTCGGTACGGGCTCGAGCGCCTCGCTCGCGATGTCGCAGGCACAAGCCCCGCGCCGCGCCAGCTCCGCCCAGGTGACCGCGCCCTCGTTCGCGAGATGCCAGATGCCGGATTCCCCGTCCATCAGGAGGTCGAGCGCGGCGTCGACGAGGTCGGGGACGTACGTGGGCGAGACGACCGCGTCGTCGGCGGCGCGGAAGCGCTCTCCCGCCGCAAGCGCGCGAAGCGCGAGCGTCAGGAAGTTGTGCTCGTCCCAGGGTCCGAAGAAGGCGCTCGTTCGAACGACGAGCGCCGCCGGGTGCACGGGGAGCACGCGCCGCTCGGCAGCGGCTTTCGTCTCGCCGTAGACGTTGAGCGGTCGCACGGGGTCGCTTTCGACGTACGGCGCGCGCTTCTCCCCGTCGAAGACGAGGTCGCTCGAGAACGTGAGAAGCCCGGTCCCGCGACGCGCGCACGCAGCGGCGAGGACCGAGGGCCCGTCGACGTTCTCACGCCGACATGCGTCGCGGCGCTCCTCTGCCTCGTCGACCCGCACAAACCCGGCGGTGTTCACGATCGCCCACGGGCGCGCCTCGTCGAGGGCGACGGCGACGGAGGCGGAGTCGGCGATGTCCATGTCCTGACGCGTGAGGAGCCGGAAGGGGAGTCCTCGCGCCTCGCATGCGCGCGCGAACGCGCGGCCGAGCGTGCCAGTCGCCCCGGTCACGACGAGCGGCCGGGTCGCACGGCGCACGCGGAACCCGTTCTCCCCATGATCGACGGCGACGGGCGGATACCAGAGGCGCTCGGCGCGGCGCCACCAGCCGGGGCCGTCACCGGCCGGGAGATCGGGCTCGCGCCCGTTCGCGAGCTCGCGGGCGAGCCGGGCGAGCGCGGTCGGGCGGGGATGCGGCCCGCGCACGTCGAAGACGCCGGGCTCGTAGCGCCCGTCGCGGCGCGTCGCGAGCGCGTCCCAACCGTATGCGCCGAAGAACGACCAGAGCGTGACCGCCCGGACGTCTGCGCCTTCAGCGCGCACTCGCTCGGCGCCGCCCCAGACTTCCAGGAGCCAGCGGAGCTGCTCCTCGCGCGTGCACCCGTTGTGCGCCTCGGTGACGGCGACGGGGAGCCCGTAGCGGTCCCATGTCTCGCGGAGGAGCGCCGCCGGCCCGGCGGGGCCCTCTGCCGTAACGCGGGCGGCGAGCACGTCGGCGTAGGACTCGCGGCCGTTGCCGCCCCGCGACTCGACCGGATAGCGCTCCAGGCGCTCGTCGAGGAAGCGCTCGCTCGAGAGGTAGTGGTTGACCCCGACGAGGTCCGGCGGGCATGGATTCTCGGCGAACCAGACAAGCTCGTCCTCGCGCACGCCGGCATCTCGCAGCCACCGCCCGACCACCCCCTCGAGGTCGAACCGTCCGCACAGGAGGTCGAACGTGAGCCAGCGCCGCTCGTTCTCGTATTCGGCCTGGTACGCGAGCGACGGCGTCGCCCACGTCTTCCCGAGATCCTCCGTCTGCACGAGTCGCGCCTGCGGGACCGCCTCGCGGATCGCGCGCATCGCGAGGACGATCGCGCGGCACTCGTTCAGGAGGCAGCGGGCGAACGTGAGCGGGTCGCGGCTGTGGGGATACCAGTGGCCGTAGAGGCCGCTGAACCGCGCCGTCGTCAGCGGCTCGTTGACCGGTGTCCAGTCCTCGACCCACGGGTGGCGGTCGGCGACCGCCCGGGCGTACTCGGCGAGGTTCTCTCCGAAGGCGGGGTCGACGAGGCTCGTCGACTCCGGGCCGCTCCCGTGGTGGACGAGCCCGACGATCGGGCGGAGGCCGAGCTCCCGAAGCCGCGCGAGGCGCTCGTCCGGCCACGACCAATCGGCACGCACGACGCCCTCTCGAGCGACGCGTTCCCAGAGGACGGGATAGCGGACGGCCGAGACGCCGAGGCCCGCGAAGAGGTCGAGGTCGGCTAGGCGGCGGTCATGGCCGGTCAGGACGAGCTGATCGAAGTACTCGTCCCCGACCCGATTCACCGTGCACTCCGGCCCCGCCCAGAGCTCGAGCGGCGGCCTGGAGCGGCCCGCTGATCCCATCTCGCGGCTCCTCGTCTGATCGCTTGCCGGCGATCCGGTCGTAGACGGCGAGCGCCTGGGCGACGACCTGATCCATGTTGTAGTACTTGTACGTCGCGAGCCGTCCCACGAACTCAACCTCCGCCGTCGCGTCGGCGAGCTCCTTGTACTGCTTGTACAGGACGCCGTTCTCGGGACGCGGGATCGGGTAGTAGGGATCGCCTTCCGCGCGCGGGAACTCGTAGACGATGCTCGTCTTCGAATGCTCCTGACCCGTCAGGTACTTGAACTCCGTGATCCGCGTGTGCTCGTGGTCGTTCGGGTAGTTCACGACGGGTGCCGGCTGGAAGGCCGGTACGTCGTGCGTCTCGTGGCGAAACTCGAGCGAGCGGTACGGGAGCTTGCCGTAGCAGTAGTTGAAGAACTCGTCGACCGGGCCCGTGTAGATCATCCGCCGGTACGGGATCAGCCGCTCGATCTCGCGGTACTCGGTGCCGAGGAGGATCTTGATCCTCGGATGCTCGAGCATCCGCTCGAACATGCGCGTAAAGCCGTGCAGCGGCATCGCCTGGAACTCGTCGAGGAAATAGCGGTCGTCGCGGTTCGTCCGGGTTGGGACGCGCGCCGTCACCGAAGCGTCCAACTCCGACGGGTCGAGGCCCCACTGCTTTCGCGTGTAGCCGCGAAAGAACGTCTCGTAGAGCTCCCGTCCAACCGTCCCGACGACGACGTCCTCCGACGTACGCGCGCGCTCGACGGGCTCGGCCCGTGACGCGAAGAAGTGCTCGAGCTCGTCGGATCTCAGGTCGAGGCCGTAGAGGCCGTTGACCGTGTCCAGGTTGATCGGAATCGGAAGGAGCTTGCCGCCCACGTGAGCTCGGACCCGATGCTCGTACGGCCGCCACTCCGTGAAGCGCGACAGGTACTCGAAGACACGGGCCGAGTTCGTATGGAAGATGTGCGGCCCGTAGCGGTGGACGAGGATCCCCGCCTCGTCGTAGTGGTCGTACGCGTTTCCGCCGATGTGCGGTCGGCGGTCCACGACGAGGACGTCCATGCCCGCCCCCGCCGCCAGCCGTTCGGCGAGGACGCTGCCGGCGAAGCCGGCGCCGACGACGAGATAGTCGAAGCGCTTGATCCGGCGCCGCGCGGGCGCCGCCGGCGCCGAGACGACCAAGTCCACGAGCTCCGCCATCCGCTTCCAGGTCTGGTCCCACGACTGCTCCGCGAGAAGAGCGTCGACGCGATCCAAGCGGTCGCCCTTGGGCTCCGCGAGCGCGCCCTCGCAGGCGGCGACGAACTCGTCGACCGTCCGCGCGATCCGAACCAGCCCGAGGTCCCCGTACGGGCGGACGACGTCCGTAACGGGCGTCGAAACGACGGGCTTCCCCGCGGCGAGGTATTCGGGGATTTTCGTCGGGCTCACGAACCGCGTCGCCTCGTTCAGCGCGAACGGAAGCAGCGCGACGTCCCAGCTGGCCAGGTACGCGGGAAGCTCCTCGTAGGGCTTCCCGCCGAGGTAGTGGATGTTCGGCTCCCGGGCGAGCGCCTCCGAGTCGAACTTCGGGACCGACGGGCCGACGACGGCGATCTCCCAGCTCGGCCGCGCGCGGGCGACGCCGCTCAGGAGCTCGAAGTCCATCCGCTCGTCGATGACGCCGTAGAACCCGAGCCGCGGATGGGCGATCGACGCTTGGTCGGACGGGTCGGGAAGCGCTTTGCGCGCTCGGGCGAAGTGAGCAGCGTCGACGCTCGACGGGAAGAGGTGCACGCTTCGGTGACGGCGCCGCTTCGCCTCGTAGAGGCTCTGGCCGCCCGTGAAGACGAGGTCGGCACGCTCGAAAAGCTCCTCTTCGCGAAGGCCGAGCTCGGGCGGCGCGCCCGCGAAGAGCGAGAGCTCGTCCATGCAGTCGTACACGGTCGTGAGCGGCTTCAGATGTCGCGTCCACGCGACCGCCATCGGCGTGTAGAGCCACAGGACGTAGTCGTCGATCTCGTGCTCGACGAAAAGCTCGTCGAGGAGCGTTCGCTGCATCGCCTCCGCGACAGGGGTCGAGGTTCCGTCCGGGAGCCGCGGCGTCGCCACCGTTACCCCCCTCCACTCGCCGAAGAGGTCGAGCCGCGGCTGGCCGCTCGCGAGTGGCTCCCAGTCGCCGTCGCCGAACGTCGCCTCCTCGAGGTAGAAGACGCGCCGGTCGCGCGCCGCGCGCGTCAGGAGGTGTTGCGGCCGCTGGAAGACGAACGCCCAGCGGAGGTGTGAGACGCAAACGAGGTCGTACGATCCGCTCAAAGGCCCCCCCTGAATCCGCCTTCTCTACCCCGGGAAACCGGACAAAAACTTGGCGCGCCAACGGTACTCTCTCCGCTCACCGCGGCGCGGCGGTACTTGCGAGGATCGCGCTTCTAGATCAGCTGGACGACCTGGTCGGCTCGCACCATCGCCGCCGCCTCGTCGCGCTGGTGGACGCCGAGCCGACGGAGCGCGAGCTTGACGTGCGTGCGGACCGTGTGGGGCGAGATGACGAGGAGCTCGGCGATGTCGCCGGTTGAGAGGCCGTCCGCGTAGAGCTCCAGGATCTGCCGCTCGCGCCGGCGCAGGTTCGCGACGGGCCCTTCGGCCGGCCACTCGGGCGGGGTTGCCGCGCGCGCCAGCCGGACGGAGCAGGCGCGGAGGTGCGCGCCGCGGCGGTCGATCCGCGTGAACGGCTCGCGGAGCCGATCCGCGGCGTATGCGAGGAGACGAACGCCGCTCGCGTCCGGCCGTCGCTTCGAACGCGCACCGGCGGCGATTGTCCCGAGCGTCTCCTCTCTCTCGACCCACTCGACGCGAATCCACGCGATTCCGAGTGACCTCGCGACATCGTCGTGCCCGCCGCTCGCGAGCATCTCGCGTACGACGGCGGCCGGGAGCGGATGGAAGGCTTGCCGCCGGATCTCCATGGTGGTACAGCCCGAGGCCGCCACGAGGTGGAGGCGTCGGTCGAGGCCCAGGACTCTGATATTGGCGAAGTCGACACCGAACGCGACCGGCATCTCGTCGGTGACCGCCTGAATCGAGTCGGCGAAGTCGGACTCGGTGACGGCGGCGAGGGCCGCGTCGAGCGCACGACGTGCCGCCTCGACGGGGTCGGACGCGGATGAATCAGCCAGTTCGGGCATCTGCCCTCGCAACGGACGATCGCGTCGCCCCCGGTCGGCCCGGTGGCCCTCACGCTCGCCCCGGCGGGCCAATCGTACTCGAAGCGCAGGTCTCGACGGATCCATCCCGGCGACGACACGCGCGGACTCGGCGCACGCGCGGGCGGCGTGGGCGCAAGCAATACGTCAGCGAACGCGTCACACGAGGTCGCGCAGAGCGCGGCACTTCGGCGCGCTGCTCGGAGCGAAAAAACGAAGTCAGTACCGCAGGGAATACTCATTCGAACGCTTCGAACACCGCTCCGGCGAAAAGGGCGTCTGCGAGGATGTGCGTGCGGCACCGAGCGCACGCTCGAAACCAGTGGCGATGGTCGAAAAGCACCTGCAGATGACGGGCCGCCCTGCGGCGGCTCGGCCAGCCGAGCTCGCCGAGCGCTGGCTGGCCGACGCCTACGAGCTCGTCGAGCACGGCTGGTGTCGGAGTGCGACCGCCGAGGACGAGCTCGGGCGCGTCGTCGACCCCACGAGCGAGGACGCGGTCCGATGGTCGCCGACCGGCGCGTTGCTCGCCGTCTGGCGCCGGAGCGCCGTGGACGAGGAACTCGGCCTTCGAGCCCTTCAAATGGCGAATCTCGCCCTTGCCGCGGCCGTGAACGAGATCCCGACCGCGTGGAACGATGCGCCGGGGCGGCGGCACCATGACGTTCTCGAGGCGCTCCTCTCCGCCGTCTCGCTCGCGCGCGACCCCGCCCTCTTCGGGGCTGGCGACCGCTCGCTCCCTCGCGACCGTCTCGACAGGAGAGGGGCGCTCTCGGCCGGCGGCTTCGACGAGGCCGCGTAGCGCGTCTGGCGGCGCCTGCGCGTGTTCGCCGCCGCCGAGCCTACGACCGGTCCGCTCGCACGCGCGCTCATCGCGTGCGATCGGCTCCTCGAGGAGGCGATCGAGGGCGAGATCGAGCCGACGGAATGGACGATCGATGAGCTAACGGCGCTGCGCGACGACGTCCACGCTCTGCTCGTCGCTGAAGCGTTCGGCGACGTTGCCTAGCGCGGACGCTGGCAGCGGCAGACCGGCTCGCCGAGATGGCGGCGCTCGAGCTTCCGGCCGCAGCGGGCGCACGTCGGCGGAAGCTTCTGCGCGAAGACGAGCACGGCGCGGGCGACGGTCGCCCACGCGAGGAGGAGAAGGAGCGGGATCCACACCTCCTGGCGCATGCCCTCGTTATCGGCAGACACTCGCTCTCCGTTAGCTCGTTTCGCACATTCGCGACACCCTCGTTTCGACGGCGCGCGGGAGAACGCGGGCGCTCCTCTAGAATGGGGCCGTGGGGATCTTCGCGCTGGTCCTCCTCCTCTGCGCCGTCGTCCTGCTCGCCGTCGCGGAATGGCCTCGATTAGCGGCGCGCCTGGGCGCCGATGCTCGCTCGACGCGCTCGCGGAGGCGCCGGAAGTCGGAGCTCAGACTCATCCGCGGGGACGGGGAGGAGGACGACTTCGCGGCTAGCGTCGAGCGCGACCTCGCGAACCTTCCGGTGATCGAGGAGCGGGACGGCCGCTCCCGGCGCTGACGAGTCGCCGGACGGGCACCGATAGAATCGGACGCCGCCGCGCGGATGTGGCGGAATTGGTAGACGCGCACGGTTCAGGTCCGTGTGGGCGAAAGCCCGTGGAGGTTCAAGTCCTCTCATCCGCATCGCCGGGCTGACCAACGGCTCTCGTCTCGCGGCCAAACCCCGCGAGAGACGCGCCCCGCAAACCGTACGGGGGCAGGGCAGGGACCAGTCGGACGGCGAGTTCCGGTCCGGCACCGGGCGAAGAAGATGCGGCCATGGGGGCCCGTGGCGATGCGGCGCGTTCGCGGGCCCCTTGCCTCGAGCTGCTTCTCGGTCTCGACGACGACGGCGACGTCGCGCTCGAAGGATGCGGGATGGTCGAGCGCGAATCCCGCTCGAGCGTGCCCGTCAGGCAGAAGCTCCGTGAGGTTTCTCTCCCTCGTTCTCGGGTTGAGCAAGCGGCAGTTGCGACCGATGCGACGCTCGTGGCGCTCGTCGAGGAGATCCGGAGCTGGTCGCGCCGGCGGCTCGCGTTCAACGTGGTCTCCCTCGTCTTTGCTCTCGCGCTCTCGGCGCTTGCGGCCCGGCACTTCGCCGAGGTCGGCTGGCCGCTCGCACACGCGGATCCGCAGCTCGCCGCCGCCGCCGGGATCCTCTTCCTCGTCGCGTACGCCTTCAAGGCGTGCGGATGGCGACGCCTCTTCGTCCCGCACGAGCGCCCGGGTTCGCTGGCGCTCGCCGCGGCCTCGGGCGCGGCGTCGATCGGCGGCGCCGCGCTCCCCGGCCGCGTCGACGACGCGATCCGAATCGCCGTGGTCCGCCGCTACCCCGGCTCGAGGCCCGGTGTCGCGACCGTCTGCCTCTCCCTCTTCATGCTCGGCCTCATCGACACGGTCGCCCTCATGCCGTTCGCCTCGACTGCCGCTGTCACGAGCGAGGTCTCGATCCCGGTCAGGATCGCGCTCGCGGTCGTCGCCTTCGCAGGCGTCGGCGCGGCCGCCCTCGTCCTCGCGCTCCCGCGCCTCGTCGGCAGCCGCGCGATCGCCCGCTTTCGAGCGGCGCGGTGGCTTGCCGAGCGGGCGGCGTGCACACGCGAGGCGTGGAAGGCGACCCTCCTCATCCTCGCGTCCTGGCTCGTGCGTGCAGGCGGCCTCGTCCTCCTGCTCGGCGCCCTGGGCGTCGGCCTCTCGCTTCCGCTAGCAGTGGCCTTCCTGACCGCCGCGGCAGCTTCCGGGGCGCTCCCGGTGGCGCCGGAATCCTCGCGGCGAGCGGGATCTCGACCGGGCAGGCGATCGCCTTCGCGGTCGCGGCCCAGGCGCTCGTCATCCTTGCGGGAGCGGTGGTCGTCCTCTTCGCGCTCGCCTGGAGCGGCAGCCGCCGGGTGAGGATGCGGACGGGCTTCGCGCTCTAGCGCGCCCGACTCTACGGAAGCGCGGCCAGCACCTCTTCCACGTGGCGCCCGCGGGCCGGACGCCGCGCATCGCGCTGACGATTCGGCCGACAGGCGCCGATCAAGAAGGTGGAACGCTTGACCTCTCGTAGTCGGGCGCACAACCAGTGAGGGTGGTTCGCCAAGCTCCGTTAGAAGCGAGAGCGAGGAAGAAGAAGCAGGCGTTGGCGCACCCGCTCACGCTCGGCGACGCGGGGTAGGCAATCGCAGTTAGCTACCCCGGTCACGTATGGAAGCGGGTTGACTGCGCCGACTGGTAGTAGCGAGCGCGCGCGGCCGAATCACTGCCCGACCGGCGTAGAAGCGCCGAATACGCTCCCGTTGTCGTTACCGAATCGTCGGTTCTAGGGGCTCACGAAGGCGAGCTGGATATTCCGCGCGATGACGTCGGGCTCGATGCCACGACCTCGCAGCGTAAACGAGAGCCGCGCTGGACCTTCGTACTTGGGTTCCATGTTGTTGTACCAAGCACCAACGTTCGCCTCTCCGCGGTCGCACGCAATCTCAGACGTGTCCGCTGCCCAGACGACGAGTGCGAGCGAGTGCCATCCCCGCTCAGACGGCGTCACCTCGAACGAGACGTAGAACTCGTCCGCCGGCACCTGGGACGCCGACCGGTCGGGCTCGTCGTGGCCGCCACAGCTCGAGAACGTCTCGATCGCGGGGAGCTCGTTCAGCGCTTCCACGAGCAACTGAACCCGCTTGTCCACCTGCACGGGGCGGCGATGCTAACGAACCTTTGTAAAGAGGACGACCGGGCGTCGGTGTTTGTAAAGAGGACGACCGGGCGTCGGTGGAATTTCGAGACCCGACTGCGCTTGGCCGTGCCGGAGGCGAGCGAAGTCGGGCGCCTGCTCGCCCTCGTCGACCACGAACGAGTGTTAGGTCGGCTGCTCGCTACGCTCCCGGGGCGATGCGCGAGGCGCACGCGTGGAACGGGGTCGTCGTCGTCGCGGGGAACGCGCTCGCGCTCGCCTGGGGCGCCTCGTACCTCGTTCGCAAGCGGCTCCCGGGGCGCGTCTACGCGCACGTCCTCGCGGCCGCGCAGGCGCTCGTCATCGCCCAGGTCGCGCTCGGGCTGCTCCTCCTCTCGGACGGCCGCCGAAGCGGCGACCAGCTCCACTATCTCTACGGCGTGCTCGCGCTCCTCGCCGTGCTCTCGCCGTGGCTCTACGCGCCTCCGGTCCCCGCGCGCCGCCTTCTTTGGTTCAGTGGTGCGAGCCTCTTCGCCGCCGCGCTCGCCGTCCGCGCCTACACGACCGCCGGCTGATGGACTGGAACCCGCGCACGAACGGGACGCTTCGCGGCTTTCTCATCATCCTCGCGATCGCCGCCGGGCTTACCGCCGCTGGGCAGGCCGGCGCCATCGGTCTCGGGCTCGTCTTCCTCATTCTTCGCATCGCGTTCCTCGTCGTGATCGCGCTCGTCCTCCTCAGGTTGTGGCGCGCGAATCGTGAGGCGATCTCGATGTGGCCGCTCCGCGCCCGGATCGTCTTCTACGGTGCCGCCGCGCTCGCTCTCGTGGACGTCGGCGCCGCCTTCCTCCCGGGGCTCTATCCGAACGGCGGCCTCGAGGCGCTCGTCTTCTTCTTCGTGCTCGCCGCCTGCGGGTTTGCGATGTGGCGCGTCTGGCACGACCAACACACGTACGGCTACTGACCGGCGGGAACCCGCCGCCGGGCGGGCGCGTACTGTGAGCGCTCATGCGTTGGCTCGCCGGCAGCGCCGCCGCCGTGGCCGCCGTCGCGGCCGTGCTCGTCGGGAAGCCCTGGGCCGGCTCGCCGGCTCCGGCTCGTCTGCTCTTGCCAGACCTCGATCAGGCCGTCCCGCAGGCGCTCTCGCTCCGGCGAGAGGGGCGCCGGACGCTCCTCGTCTTCGCGTCGGCGGTCGACAACGTCGGGGCGGGCTCACTCCTCGTCCGGGCGCGCCGCTCGCGCCGGTCGGTCGGGCGGATGGAGGCGCGGCAGGCGATCGTCCGCGCGGACGGCTCGTTCGACTATCGGTACCTCGGCCCGCTCGTCTGGTACGAGCGCGCGGCCACGCACTCCCACTGGCACCTGCATCGTTTCGCGCGCTACGAGCTTCGCACCGCCGACGCCTCCGCCCGCCTCCTTCGCGCGAGGAAGATGGGGTTCTGCCTCGGCGACCGCTACGACGCGAACCGCCACTTGCGACTTCCGCACGAGCCTGCCGCCGCGGTGTGGACGCACGAATGCGGCCGCGGCTTGCCCGGTCTCCTTGAAGTGAACGAAGGAATCTCCGTCGGCTTCGGGGACGACTACGCGCCGCGCCTCGAGGGCCAGTACGTCGACGTTACTCGGCTTCGGGCGGGACGCTACCTCCTCGTCCACGTCGCGAACCCGAGCCGTGCCCTTCGCGAGAGCTCGTACGGGAACAACGAGGCCTCCGTCCTCGTCGCGCTTCGGCGGCCGTCGGGACGGGCGCCGCGGATCGCGGTCCTGCGTCGCTGCCCGGACACGGGCCGCTGCCCGGCCGACTAGCGGAACGCCGGCGGGCCGGCCGGTGTAGAGAACACAAACGCGGAAGGGAGACAGCATGCGTCGTCTGCTCATCGCCATCGGTCTCGCACTCCTCGCGGCCACCGCTCTCGCCGGGGTGGCCGCGGCCAAGGACATGAGCGTGTCCCTCTCGGCGGGGACGCCGCCGAGCGACCCCGGGCAGCCGTGGAACGTCCGGCTCCTCGTCCACGGGGAACCGGACATGCTCGCCGAGGCGACCCCCGGGATCACGATCAGGAACGACGCGTCGGGCGAGAGTCGCGCCTTCACGGCGACGCGGACCGGGAAGCGCGCGCCCGACGGCCAGCTGATCTACCGGACCCGGGTCGTCTTCCCGTCCGGCGGAACGTGGACGTATTCCGTGATCGACGGCGTTACCGAGCGTGAGTACGAGGGGGGAACGCTGACGATCGGGCAGCCGGCGGGTGAGCCAGCCTCTCCGGCGCCGGATCGGCCCGACCCGGCGGGCGCGGCGGCCGACCGCGATTCGTCCCTCCCGACCTGGCCGTTCGTCGCGGGCGGGGTCGCGCTCGTCCTCGCCGCGGTCGCCCTCGCCGTCACCCGGCGACACCGGCCGCAGCCCTCGGC
>JALZGN010000041.1 GCA_030861005.1 Actinomycetota bacterium | reverse complement strand
TCCACGAGTCGTGCGCCTGGAGGGTCTTCGCCGCCGTGCGCGGACGCGTATCCCCCCAGAGGTCGTCGATCAGCCTGTCGCCGAGACGACCTCGTTCGCGCGCAGGAGGAGGATCGCCAGGAGGGCTCGCGTTTGCGACCACCGAGCTCGATCCGCCGATCGTAGTCGGAGCCTGCACGCTCGCGAACCCGGGGCGCCTCCCGACAGACACGGGGCCCGTCCGGCCGTTGATCCGCCGCTCGACCGCGCCGCTGCTCCCTGCGACACCGCCTTCCAGCAGGTGCGGATCGTGCCCGGCGGGACCACCGGCTGGCACACCCACCCGGGCCTGAACACCGGCATCCGAATCGATCAGCCGCAGCCCGCCGACTGTCCGAACATTCCGTAGGCGGATCGAGAGGAGAGGCGGGCGCGGCGAAGGCCGAATCACGCCCCGGCGGAACGCGAACGGCGACGAAGGGCGATGCCGGTGAGGATCTCGCGCGCGATTCGGTCAGCGACGAGCGAGGTCACGTCGGCGGTTCCGGCGGCCACGGGCGCGACCTCCACGATGTCGGCGCCGACCACATGGAGACGGCTGACGAGTATGCGGCAGGCGTCGAGGACCTGCGCCGGCGTCATTCCTCCCGGCTCCGGCGTCCCTGTCCCGGGCGCGAACGCCGGATCGAGCACGTCCACGTCGACGGAGACGAAGCACGGCTCATCGCCGACGATCCCGATCGTCTCCTCGAGGACGGTCGGAAGACCGGAAGCGCGAACGTCGTGCATGAAGAACGCGGTTATGCCGCGTTCCCGCTGCCAGGCGAACTCGCTTTCGCCCGGCCAGTACCCTCGAAGCCCGATCTGCACGTAGCGGCGCGGGTCGACGAGACCGGCCTCTACGAGCCGGTACATCGGCGTCCCGTGCGAGAGCTCCACTCCGAAGACGTCGGGCGCGGTGTCCGTGTGCGTGTCGAGGTGCACCAGTCCGAGCGCTCCGTGGACGGCGGCGCAGGCACGGACATCCGCCTCGGAGATGGAATGGTCGCCGCCGAGGACGAGTGGAGTCGCGCCCGCCCGAACGACCGCCGCGACCGTCTGCTCGATCGCTTCGCGTGAGCGCGGGACGTCGGCCGGGACGACGGGCGCGTCGCCGAAGTCGACGACGGTGAGCTCGGCGAAGGGATCCACATCGGCCGTGAGGTGGGCGCCGGCCCCGAAGCTCGCGGAGCGGATGGCGCGCGGGCCGAAGCGCGCGCCGGGCCGGTCGGAGACGAGGTCGTCGAACGGTGCGCCGACGACGGCGACGTCGACGCCGGAGAGCTCCGCCGGGTCCTCGGTATAGGGTACGCCGCCCCACGTAAGGAGTCCCGCGTAGTCGGGCTTCTCGCCTCCGCCCCAGCGCGCGCGTGGGAAGAGCATGCGCTAGAGGCCCGCCGCTCGCGACGGGTGCCGCAAAGGCGCGACTCCGCCGGAAGTCGTCACGTGACGAGGAAACCGAGGTCTACCGGCACGCAGGCCCCGGAGATCCCGGATGCTCGGTCGCTCGCAAGGAACGACATCAGCTCGGCCACCTCGTGCGTCGTGGCCGCGCGGACGGGCTGAGCGACCTCGATCCGCGTCACGACTTCGTCGCGCGAGAGGCCGCGAAGGCGCATCTGATCCTCGAGCTGGCGCTCCATCAGCTCCGTCCACATCAAGCCGGGCGCAACCGCGTTGGCGCAGAGGCCGTGCGGGCCGCCTTCGAGCGCCGCGACCTTGACGAGCCCGACGACGGCGTGTTTGGCGGAGACGTACGCCGCCTTGTACTCCTCCCCGATCGTCGAGAGAGCGGAGGCGGTGACGACGATGCGACCGCCGGGCCGCCCCGTCAGCTCCGCCCACGCCGCCTTGATCGCGAGGTGCGGGCCCTTCACGAGCACGTCGAAGAGCCGGTCCCACTCCGCCTCCGGGAAATCGTCGATCGGGGCGAGGTACTGCAGGCCCGCGTTCAGGATCAACGTGTCGACCTTCCCGTAGGAGGCGACCGCCTCCTCGATCATCGCGCGGTTGCCTTCGGCGGTTCCGACGTCGGCTGCGAAGCAGCCATCCCCACGGAGGTCGACTGGGAGCACCGTCGCGCCCTCGCGGGCGAAGACGTCGCAAATCGCGCTGCCGAGCCCGCCGGCGGCGCCGGTGACGACGGCGACGCGCCCCTCGAGCTCGCGGTTCATGCGCCGTCAGCACCTCCGCCGCCGGGCGTGGCGCCGGGCGTGGGGGCGGGATACTCGGTCGGCTCCGCGCGCAAGCCGAGCATCTTCCTTGCAGTGGCGGGCCTCGCGACCTCCCGGCCGAGGAGCGAAGCAAGCGCGACGACGCGCTCGACGAGCTCTGCGTTGCTCGCGGCCTTTCGGCCGCGCGCGTAGTAGACGCTGTCCTCGAGGCCGACGCGCACGTGGCCGCCGAGGACGATCGAGAGCGCGCAGAGGGGGAGTTGGTGGGCGCCGATCCCGATCGTGCTGAAGAGCGAGCCCGGCGGGAGACGCTCCACCATGTGCAGGAGGTCCATCGGCGTCGGGTAGTTGGCGTTCTGCGCGCCCAGCACGAACTGAACGAGGTACGGCTCCACGACCGTCGGACGGGCGATCAGCGCGTCGAGAACGCTGTACTGGCCGGAGTTGTAGAGCTCGAACTCGGGCTTGATCCCGAGCTCGGCCATCCGGTCGACGAGCGCTTCCAGCTCGCCGTACGTGGTGAGGAAGATGTCGTCGACGACGACCTCGTCGTCGCGACCGGAGAGCGGCGCCTCTCGCCGCGCGAGCTTCAACCGGTAGGCGACGGGGCCGCAGTCGACAGCGACCATCTCGGGACGCGCCGAAAGGCTGCCCCATTCGAACCGGCAGTGGCCGTCAGGGGTCCCGATGACGTCGCCCGTCATCGTGTTGTTGATGACGATGTCGGGGCAACGGTCGCGGATGCGGGCGTTGATCTCGAGATAGCGCGCGGTCTCGTGCGACATCCGGCTCGGGTTGTCCGCCCGCCGGGCATGCACGTGGACGATGCTCGCCCCGGCGTTCCACGCGTCGAAGGTCGACTGAGCTTGCTCGGCCGGCGTCTCGGGCAGGGCCGCGTTCACCTCCTTCCCCTGGACGCCTCCGGTGATGGCGACGGTGACGATCAGCGGCGGCAGGCTCTCGACGCCGTAGCGCGCATGCTCCAGGTACTGCCGCGGATCGGCGTAGTCCCAGCGTGTCGCGGCGTCGAGGTCGATCACGCGGACTCCCTTCTACAGCGACATCTGAATCAGCGGCTTTAGGCGACGCGCGAGCTCGCCCACATCGATCGCGTGAGCCAACCCGGGCCCCTCGGGGAGGCGAACGCACCCGTCGACGATCGTCGGCGGCGACGCGACGTCGTCCGCGAGATCGGCCGGCGGGAAGGGGACCTCGAAGAAGCGGCACGCGTCGCTCGTCAGCATGAGCTGGAGATTCGCCCACTGTGCGAGCGGGAACCCGAAGCTCTGAACCTCGCAGGGGAGACCAAGCGCCTCGGCGAGGTGGAGCAGCCGAAGCGCCGCCCTGAGATCGGGCGCTCGCGTGACGTCGAGGCGAAGCGCGCCCCAGAGACCGTCCCGCACGTCGCGAGCCCACTCAGCGGCCGGCCGCTGGACGAGGCCGTCGGGGATGAGCGGGACCCTCGTTCGGCCGGCAAGCGAACGAAGGGCTTCCGTCGAGTCGTCGGCCAGCGGAGCCTCGAACCAGAGGAAGTTCGCCTCCGCGAGCGCGCCGCCGACTGCGACCGCGGTGTAGAGGTCGTAGGCGCAGCTCGCGTCCCACATCAGGTCGAACGACGCGCCGAGCTCGCGGCGCGCACGCGCGATTGTCTCGAGGTCGACCTCGAGCAGTCCGGACGCGTGAAACTTGACCGCTCGCAAGCCCGCTTCGACGGCGGCACGGGCGCAGGCGACGGCCGATTCGGGGTCGGCGAAGCTCGGCAAGCTCGCATACGCCCGCAGTCGCCTCCGGCGGATCCCGCCGAGGAACGCAGCCGCTGGAAGGCTCGTCGCGCGACCGAGCGCGTCGAGGACGGCGAGCTCGACGGTCGCACGGAGCGGCTTCGCGGTCGGATCGTAGGGATTGGGCGCTCCTCGCTCGCGCGGCAGGCCGTCGACGGTCGCGCCGAGCCAAGCCGAGAGCGAGGCGTCGACGCGCCCGTCGTCGCTCTCCTCGTCGGCCGGGACGTAGTAGGTGAGCCCCGCGACCCCCGTGACCGCGCCGTCGGCGTCCGAGACCTCGACGGACACGACCGTCTGCCTCGGCACGACGGTCGGCGCCACCTCGCTCCACCGGACCGGCTCGGCGCGCTCCGGCGATCCGTCCCAGACCGCAAGTGAGGTGATTCGCCGAACGTCGTCTGCCACTGGCGGATCGTGCGTCGTGCGCCTCGGACTCTCTCATACGTCCACGCACTCCCGCGACGCGGTCGGCGCCAACGAGTGCGCGAGACGACCGCAGTCCGTAGTGTCGCTCCCATGCGAAGCCGGGGCGAAGACGACGTGCGCGACGTCCTCGTCGTCGGGGGCGGGTTCGCAGGCGTAACCGCAGCACGCGAGGCGGCGCTCGCGGGCCAAAGCGTCCTGCTCCTGGAAGCGCGCGACCGGCTCGGGGGGCGCACATGGTCGTCGAGCTGGGACGGGATCCCCGTCGAGTACGGCGGTCAGTGGGTGCACTGGCACCAGCCGCACACGTGGTCGGAGCTCACGCGGGCGGGGCTCCGCGTCGTCGTGAGCGGCGAGCCCGACGTCGCCAGCTGGTTCGTGGGCGACGAGCGTCGGTCAGGCATGCCAGCGGAGCGAGACGCGATTGCGGAGCGGGGCTGGAACCGCTTCGTGGAAGGCGTAGAGGAGGCGCTCCCGAACCCCCACGAGCCGCTCGCCGCGCTCGAGCGCCTCGAGCGCTTCGACCGCCGAACGGTCGCCGACCGGCTTCGCGAGCTCGACCTGACTCGCGAGGAGGAGGACGTGCTCGCCGCCGAGCTCGAGTCGGTGACGCACGCGCCTCTCGACGAGGCCGGGGCCGTCAGCATCCTTCGCTGGCACGCGCTCTCGGGTTACACCCTCGCGCTGACGCAATTCACCGGCGGACGCGTCACGATCGACAGGGGGACGGGCGCGCTTCTCGACGCGATCGCGACCGCCGCACCGGTCGAGACGAGGCTCGAGACGCCCGTCGCCGCCGTGGCGCACGCCGACGAGCGGGTCGAGGTGACGACGCGGTCGGGCGAGGAGGTCGCGGCGCGAGCTGCCGTCGTCGCCGTCCCGCTGAACGTGCTCGGCCGGATCGAGTTCGATCCGCCGCTCTCGGAGACGAAGCGTGACGCGATCGCGCTCGGGCAGGCCTCGCGCGGGGTCAAGATCATGATCCGCGCCGCCGGCGACGAGCGGATGTACAACGCGGTCAAGCGCGAGCACGCGTTCGGCTATCTCGACAGCCAGGCGCTTCTCGAGGACGGCTCGCAGCTCCTGATCGGATTCGGCCCCGGGAAGCCGGCGTGCGACGCGGGCGACCTCGCCGCCGTGCAGCGCGCGCTCGACGAGCTTCTGCCCGGGTTCGAGGCAGTCGCGGCGTACGCGCACGACTGGGCGCACGACGAGTTCGCGAGGGGAACGTGGGCGATCCACCGACCCGGCTGGTACACGAACTACCACGGCGAGATGCAGCGCCCCGAAGGCCGGATCGTCCTTGCGGGGTCCGACCTCGCGAACGGGTGGGCGGGGTTCATCGACGGCGCGATCGAGTCGGGCCTTCGCGCCGGCGCCGCCGTTCGCGCGCTTCTCACCTGACGGTCGCAGTGACGCGCGCCGGCGCGAACGGGCGAGAGCGAGCCGCGTACCTCGCGCTCCTCACGCTTGCTGCGCTCGATGCGGCCGCCTACAGCGTGATCGCACCCGTAGTCCCGGCGATCGCGGACGCCACGGGAGTCGGCCCGGCGCCGATCGGCGCGCTCGTCGCGAGTTTCGGCATCGGGATGGCAATCGGCTTCGCGCTCGCCGGACGGGGGGTCCAGGAGCGAGGCGCCTCGTTCGTGCTCGCGGTTTCCGTCGCCGTCGTGGCCGGCGGAAGCGCGGGGTTCGTCCTCGGCGACGGCTTCCCGCTGTACCTGGCGTCGCGCGTGGTCATGGGCGTCGGGTCCGGCGGCCTCTGGATCGGCGTCACCTTTGCCGTACTCGACCGGTATCCGGGCCAGGAGTATCGGCGCCTGACACGCGTCATCGCCGCCTATTCGGTCGGAAGCCTCGCCGGGCCAGCGGTCGGCGCGATCAACGGAATCCGCGGCCCCTTCGCGGCCTACCTTGGGCTCGTCGGCGTCTCGGGCGTCGCCGCCGTCCTCCTCCTCGGCCCGCCGCGGGAGCGCGCGACCTTCTCGTCGGATCGGCACGCGCTTCGCCGTCCCGGCTTCTGGTTCGCGAGCGCTGCCATCCTGCTCGTCGCGCTCGCGCTGGGGACGCTCGAAGGGCCGCTCCCCCTCCATTTCGCCGAGCGACTCGACCAGCGCGAGATCGGCGCGATGTACGTCGCCATCTCGCTCGCCGTCGCCGTCTCCGCTGCCGCGGCGGCCCGCTTCGCGGCGCGCCCGACGGTCGCCGCCGCGACCGCTCTCATGGTCGTCGGCCTCTCCCTCGCCGGCGCGACGCACTCGGTCCCCCTTTGGGGCGTCGCGGTTTTCGTCGCGGCGCTCGGTTTCGGCCTCGGCGAGGCGGCCTCACTCGGTGTCCTCCTCGACGTCATCGGAACAGAGCGGGTCGTGCTCGCGATGGTCGTCTACTCGCAGGTGTGGGCGCTCGGCTATCTCGCCGGCCCCGCCGCCGGCGGCGCCGTCGCCGGCGCGCTCGGCTTCGCCGCGATCGGGCTCGTGCCGCTCGCCGGGGCGTTCCTCGTCCTCGCCGCGTTCCTCCTCGCCGGGGGCTGGGAGCGAGCCTACGCGCGGCCTTAGCCGGCGGTGACGGAGACGAGTACGCGCCCGTCCACCACCTTCACGGGGTAGAGGCGCGTGCGAACCCGTGCGTCGTCGAGGCAGCGTCCCGTCTCGAGGTCGAACTCCCAGCCGTGCCACGGACAGCGAAGGACGCGCTTTCCGCTCGGCTCGTAGGTTCCCGGTGCGCCGACCTCGCGCTCGCGGATCCGGCCTCGGCAGAGCGGCGCGCCGTGGTGCGGACAGCGGTTCCGGACGCCGTAGAGCCGCCCGTCCTCGTCCCGGACGACGCCGAGCTCGCGCCCCCCCACCCGGACGACGAGCACCTGTTCGCGCTCGAGCTCGGCGAGCGACCCTGCATCCGTCCACGAGCTCACGCGTGCAGGAGCCCGAGCCGCCCGCCGTACAGCGCGGCCGCGTTCTCATGCAGAACCCGCTGCCGCCACTCCTCGGGGAGGCGGGCGAGCGTCCAGCGCGGCTCGTCGAAGTCCCAGTGGGGATAGTCGGAGGAAAAGCAGAGGACGTCGGGCGCGCCGGCAGCCGCGAGCATCTCGAAGAGGAGGTCGTCGCTTCCGTCCGTGTGCTCGAGCGGCTGCGTCGCGAACCGGACGTGCTCGCGCACGACGTCGCTCGGCCTGCGGTCGAGCCACGGAATCTCGGCGCGGAGCGCCCGCCAGTTCGTGTCGAGGCGCCAGAGGATTCCCGGCAACCAGGCCACGCCGCCCTCGATCAGGAGGAGGCGCAGGCTGGGGAGGCGTTCGAAGACGCCGTGGCAGACGAGCGAGACGAGGTGCGCCATCACGCTGCCGGCGGAGCCGAGCGTGTGCCACTCGACGTAGAAGGTCGGTGGACCCGCGGCGCCCGGTGGGGGAGCGATGCCCATCCCTTCGCCGCCAGAATGGATCGCGACCGGGAGCCCACACTCGACGGCGGCCTCGAAGATCGGGAGGTAGCGCGGCTCGCCGTACGGGCGCTCCGACCCGCCGACGAGGAGGACGTGGACGAACCGCTCGTCCTCGGCGACGCGCCTGATCTCGGCCGCCGCAGCGTGCGGATCCTGAGCGGCGCACACGATCCCGCCGCGGAAGCGCGGCTCCGCGTCGAGCCAGCGCTCGCGGAGCCAGTCGTTGTGCGCGCGCGCGAGCGCGGCCGCGCGGTAGGCGCTCGGCATGAGTGAGACGGTCACGGCGTCGTCTGCGTTCAGGATCGCGATCTCGACCTCGAAGGGGTCGAGCGCCTCGCGGGCGACGACGTCGGCACTCGCGGCCGGCGGCCGCGAGCCGTCCCGCTCGAGGTCGGTCCGATACCACGAGACGGGATGCGACCACGCGTACCCGGGGAGGCCGAGCCCCGGTCCCTGCGAGCGAAACCACTCGCGCTGACCGGGCTCGACGTACGCAAGGAGCTCCTCGGAGTCGCCGATCTGCGGGTGTACGTCGCAGTCGATCACGGGCGCGACGGACGTTACGCTCTCGCGACCCCATGCGCTATCGCGACGAGGAGCACACGCGGCCGGACCTTCGCCCCGCGCGCGAGAACCCGACCCGCGGCGACGCGTGAGCGCGTCGCTCCGGGAGCGCACCGGAGCGCACCGCGTGCTCGATCCTCCCGGCGGCCTGCCGCAGCCGGCGCGCCGCGTCGATCCCCACGCCCCGCTTCGGGCGAGCGAGCTAGCCCTCGCTGTCGACCGCGTCTCGGTCGACGCCTGGAGCTTCCGTCATCTGTGGGCCGACGCCCGCGAGGACGAGCGCGCCTTCGCCCGGGCACTCCACGAGGTGGTCGAGGAGCGGGGGAAGCTGCACAACTCGCAGACGGATTCCGGTGGCACCCTCGTCGGCACGGTCGCCGAGATCGGTGACGAGGCGGCGGCGGAGCGGCGACTTGCGAGCGGCGATCGCGTCGTCCCGTTGACCTCATGCTCGGCGATCCCGCTCGTCCTGGAACGCGTGCGGGCGGTGAACCCGCGCGCCGCCGAGGTCGAGGTCGAGGCAAGGGCGATCGTCCCGCTCGCCTATCCCGTCGAGCGCGTCCCCAGGAACCTCGACGAGCGCCTCGTCGTCGCGGCCGCCGACACGGCCGGCGCTCCCGGGCTCGTTCACGACCTCGTCGACCCGGGCGCACGCGTGACGATCCTCGGCGCAAACGGCACTGCCGGCCTCCTCGCGTGCGCTTCCGCCCGCGACCGCGGCGCCGCGCGCGTCGTCGGCGTCGACCTGGTGACGGCGGCGCTCGAGCGGACCGGGCTCGCGGAACCCGTGCAGGCGGATGCGACGGACGCGCTCGCCCTATTCGACGCGCTCGTGGCCGTCGGCGCGGCGGAGGCGGACCTCGTCGCTCACGTCGCCGCCGCGGCGGAGTGCGAGGCCTCCGCCGTCGCAGCGGTCGCGCCCGAGGGGACGATCCTCCTCTTCTCGCTCGCGACGAGCTTCCAGCGCTGCGTGAACGTCGTCGACGTCTTCGGCAAGCGGCCGCTCATGGTCGTCTCGAACGCCCTCCGCCGACACCACGCGGAGCTCGCGTACGAGCTCCTCCGCCGCCACCCGAGGCTCCGGGCGGAGCTGGGGGAGCGGGTCGGGGCAACGGCCTGAGCGACGGGAACCCCGGGCGGCTTAGGATCGCTCCATGGCACAGGCGGTCGGCACACGCGTGGGCGGACACGTCGTCGCCGAGAGCCTCGAGGCGCTCGGGGCCGAGGTGGCGTTCGGGCTCCCCGGAGTCCACGCGCTCGCGATCTGGGAGGGCTTGCGGACGAGCGGCGTTCGCTCCGTCGGTCTGCGGACGGAGCTGAACGCGGGGTTCGCGGCCGACGGGTACGCGCGGACGAGCGGGCGCCCGGCGCCGCTTCTCCTCTCGACGGGGCCCGGCGCGCTGAACTCCCTCACCTCGCTCATGGAAGCCGCGAGCGCGCACGTCCCCGTGGTCGCGATCGCGAGCCAGATCCCCCGCGACCTCGTCGGGAGCCGGCGCGGGTACCTGCACGAGCTCCGAGACCAGCTCGCCTCGTTCGCCCCCGTCGTCAAGTGGGCGGCCCGCGCGTCGAGTGTCGGCGTGGTGCCCGAGCTCCTGGCCGAGGGGTGGCGACAGGCGCTCGCGCCGCCGAGCGGACCCGTCTTCCTCGAGATCCCGGTCGACTTGCTGACGGCCGAGACGAACCTCGCGCGCGTGGGGGAGCTCGACGGCGAGCCCGCTCGTCCTCCCCTTCCACCCACGCACGCGCTCGACGCCGCAGCCGCCCTCCTCGCGGCCGCGGAGCGACCGGTCGTCTGGGCGGGCGGCGGCGTCCTGCGCGCCGGCGCTTGGAGGGAGCTCGCCGCGCTCTCGGAGCGGCTCGACGCGCCGGTCGCGACCACGTACATGGGCAAGGGCGCCTTCGACGAGAACGACCCGCGCGCGGTCGGCTCCGCCTGCGACGAGCGAGCGCTGCAGGAGCTCCTCGAGGAAGCCGACGTCCTCCTCGCGGTCGGCACCGAGCTCGGCGCCGAGACGACCGGGCAGTACGGCCTTCGCCTGCGCGGACGCCTCGTGCAGATCGACGCCGACGCGACCCGGATCGGATCCACGTACCCCGCGCTCGGCCTTGTTGGCGACGCGACGGCGGTCCTTGCCGCGCTCCTCGAGCGCGTTCCGCCCGCATCGTCCGACGGAGGCGGCGCGAGCCGCGCCGCGGCCGTTCGCGCGCGGATCGAGCGTCAGCTCGCAGGCCAGGGGCACGATCGCGAGCGCGGCCTCCTGGGTGCGATCCGGCGCGCGCTGCCCCGCGACGCCGTCCACGCCTGGGACATGACGATCCTCGCCTACTGGGCGGCCGCCCACTTCCCGGCGCTGACACCGCGGCGTTTCCTCTACCCGCTCGGGTCGGGCACGCTCGGGTACGCGTGGCCCGCCGCGCTCGGCGCGGCGAGCGCGCTCCCGACGACTCCCTCGCTCGCGGTCGTCGGCGACGGGGGCTTCCTCTACAACATCGCCGAGCTCGCGAGCGCGAGGCAGTACCAGCTGGGGGGGAAGCTCGTCCTCGTCGACGACCGGGGCTACGGCATCCTGCGCGAGTACCAGCGCGAGGCGTACGGCGAGACGCACGCGGTCGACCTCGTCCAGCCCGATTTCGTCGCCCTCGCGTCGGCGTTCGGGGTGCCCGCACGCGCGACGGAGCCGGAGCGTCTCGAGGACGACCTCGCGTGGGCGCTCGCGGTCGAGGGCCCCGCCGTTCTCGTCCTCCGCACGGTCCTCGAGATGTGGACGCCCACCGACTGATGACGCCCCGGTCGTGACGGACTGGACCGCCCTCGTTCGCCCCCCGCTCGTCGGCCTCGACCCCTACCGGCCGGGCCCCACCCTCTCGGAGCTCAAGCGCGAGCACGGGGTCGACGAGATCGCGAAGCTGAACTGGAACGAGGATCTGTTCGGCCCGCTCCCCGGCGCGCTCGAAGCCGTCGAGTGCGAGCTCCCGAACGCGTGGATGTACCCCGAGCAGGCGTACGCGGATCTCCGCACGGCAGTGGCGGAGTGGATCGGAACGAGCCCGGAGCACATCGTCCCCGGGCACGGGATCCAGGCGCTCATCGGAACCGTTGCGCGCGTGTTCCTCCGGGACGGCGACCGCGTCGTCCTTCCGTCCCCGACGTACGGGCTCTACGCGCAGATCTCGGCGGTGGCGGGCGCCAGCGTCGTCCCCGTCCCGTGCCGCGACTTTCGGCTCGATCTAGCGGCGCTCGCGGCGGCCGCCCGCGCGCACGACGCGCGTCTCGTTTGGGTCTGCGACCCGAACAACCCAACCGGCTCGCTGGTCGAGCGGGGCGACTGGGAGCGCTTCCTCGACCACCTTCCGGAGGCGACGGTCGCCGTGGTCGACGAGGCGTACCGCGAGTACGTCGACCCGCCGCGGCGGCTCGAGCGCGAGCGAGACGTGGAAGCAGGCCGTCGCGTCGTCCTCCTCCGCACGTTCTCGAAGATCTTCGGCCTCGCCGGACTCCGCCTCGGCTATGCCGTCTGCGCCCGCGACGTGGCGACGTATCTCGACGTCGTCCAGGAGCCGTTCAACGTGAACCGCGCCGCGCTCGCCGCCGGTCGCGCGTGCCTCGCGCACCCGGAGCGGATCGAGGAGCGGCGGCGCGTCTCCGCCGACGCCCGCACGCACCTCGAGTGCCTCCTCGCGAAGCGAGGCTTCACCGTCTTTCACTCGCAGGCGAACTTCGTCCTCGTCCACCTCGGGGCCGACGACGTCGAGGTGTGCGAGCGCCTCGTCCGCCGCGGCCTTCTCCTCCGCGCGGGGAGCGAGTTCGGGCTCCCGGGCTACGTCCGCGTCACCGTCGGCCCGAGGCCGCTCATGGAACGCGCCGCCGCCGCCCTGGCCGACGTGACGGCCGAGCTGGTCGGGCGCGATGCGGTGACTAAAATCGCAAGGTGATGTCGGGCGAGCGCGGCGTCGCGATCAGCCTCGAGGCCGTCAGCAAGCGCTTCGGGAGCGTGATTGCCGTGCGGGAGACGAGCTTCGACATCCGCGAGGGCGAGTTCTTCTCCCTCCTCGGGCCCAGCGGCTGCGGGAAGACGACCACCCTCCGGATCGTCGCCGGGTTCGAGCGGCCCGACGACGGGCGCGTCCTCCTTCGGGGCGAGGACGTCACCGACGTGCCGCCCGACAAGCGCCAGGTCAACATGGTCTTCCAGCACTACGCCCTCTTTCCGCACATGTCGGTCTACGACAACATCGCCTACGGCCTCAAGCTGAAGAAGGTGCCGCGGCCGGAGCAGCGCGAGCGCATCACCGAGATGCTGCGCGTCGTCCGCCTCGAGGGCCTCGAGCGGCGACGCCCGCAACAGCTCTCGGGGGGCCAGCAGCAGCGGGTCGCCCTCGCCCGTTCGCTCGTCAACCGGCCGGCCGCGCTCCTCCTCGACGAGCCGCTCGGCGCCCTCGACGTGAAGCTGCGAAAGCAGATGCAGCTCGAGCTCAAGCGCATCCAGGCGGACCTCGGGACGACCTTCGTCTACGTCACGCACGATCAGGAAGAGGCGCTCGCGATGTCCGACCGGATCGGGGTCATGAACGAGGGCATCGTCGACCAGATCGCGAGCCCGATCGAGATCTACGAGCGACCGCGGACGGCCTTCGTCGCCGACTTCATCGGCTCGCTGAACGCGCTCGACTTCCGCGTCGACGAGATCGAGAACGGCCTCGCGGTCATGCGCCTCGGCGAGAACCAGCGGATCGTCGCGCCCGCCTCCGCCGCGACGCGCCGGGGCGCCGACCTCACGCTCGCGGTTCGGCCGGAGCGCGTCCGGATCGACCCGCTCGACCGCCGGCCGCCCGACGGAGGCGCCCGACTCGAGGGCGTGATCGCGGAGCAGGTCTACCTCGGGGGGGTCACGCACTTCTACGTCGACGCCGACCGCGTCGGGCGGATCGTCAGCCACCGCCTCGCCGACGACGCCGTCGGAGGTCTCGAGCCGGGCCGACGCGTCGTTCTCACCTGGTCGCCCGAGCACGCGTACGTGCTCGGAGACGTCTAGGCCGCGTCGGCGAGCGGGGACGGCTCCGTCCCGAGCCTCCGCTCGACGACCCGGCGACCGATCTCGGCCGCGAGCAGGAGAAGGACGGATGCGAACATGACGACGACCGCGACCGCCATCACCTGCGGGAGCAGCGTCGGGAACCGAAGCTGCGAGAAGAGGTAGAGCGGGAACGTCGTCGCGTCTCCGTTCACGAACGACGCGATCACGATCTCGTCGAACGAGATCGTGAACGCGACGAGAAACGACGACACGATCGCCGGCATGATGAGCGGAAGCGTCACGGAGCGGAAGGTGCGAAACGGCGTCGCACCGAGATCGCGCGCCGCCTCCTCGAGCCGGACGTCGATCCGCTCGAGCCGGGGCGCCAGGATGAGGATCGCGTACGGAAGGCTCAGGACGACGTGCCCCGCGACGATCGCACGCAGTCCCGGGTCGAGGAGCGGCACACGGTTCAGGAAGACGAGCAGCCCGATCGCGAGCGCGATCAGCGGGACGACGAGCGGGCTCAGGAGGAGGACCGAGACGGCCGGCTTCGCGAAGAACTCGCGCCGGACGAGGACGATCGCGGCCACGACCCCGAGCGCGACCGCGATCGCGCTCGACGCCGTCGCCACCTTGGCGCTCGTCACGACCGCCGCGCGCAGCTCGTGGTTCGCGATGAAGTCGTGGTAGGCGTCGGTCGTGAACCCCTTGAGCGGGAAGACGGGGAGGTTGTTGTCGTTGAACGAGAAGAGGAGAAGGATCAGAAGCGGCGCGTAGAGGAAGAGAACGAGCAGGGCGAAGATCCCCTTGAGGACGCCCTTCCCGAAGCGCGAGGCTGCGATCTCCATCTCTACGTCGCGGCGACCCGGCGGAGCGTCAGGAAGCGGGCGAAGAGCGCCGTCAGGACGGCGACGACGACGAGCAGGAAGAACGAGAAGACCGAGCCGTTGAGCCAGTTCTGGCTCTGTCCGAACTGGTCGGCGATGACGTTTCCGAACATCGTCCCGTTCGTCCCCCCGATCAGGAGGGGCGTGAAGTACTCGCCGATCGTCGGGATGAAGACGAAGATGAACGCGGCGATCACGCCGGGGAGGCTGAGCGGCATCGTCACGCGTATGAACGTCTGCCAGCGGCTCGCCCCAAGGTCGGCGGAAGCCTCGAGCAGACGGCGGTCGAGATTCTCGAGCGCGACGAAGATCGGGAGCGCGACGAACGGAATCCAGACGTACGCGAGCACGAGCATGACCGAGAAGCGGCTGTAGAGGAGCTGCGGAATCGGGTCTCCGTCGGCCCGGAGCCCCACCCAGTAGGCGAAGGTGTTGATCACGCCCTGGTCGCCGAGGATCACCTTCCAGGCGAGCACGCGGAGGAAGTAGCTGACGAGGAAGGGCGAGAGGATGAGGAGGAGGAGGACGTACTTCCGCTTCGTCGCGACGAGAGCGAGGAAGTACGCGATCGGGTACGCCGCCACGAGCGCTCCGATCGAGACGACGGCCGCCATCCAGATGCTCGTCCAGAACTTGTCGAGGTAAACGCCGCCGTCGAGGAACTTCTTCCACGCGTCGAGATTGAATGCGCTCGGGTCGAACGACCCGACGACCCGGTAGATCGAGAGGACGTCGACGCTGTAGAGCGCGATGAAGACGACCGGAACGAGGAAGAAGAGAACGAGCCAGGAGACGGGCGCGGTGAGGAGCGCCGCCGTCCCGAACGCCGGCCGGCGGAGGGTGAAGAGGCGCCGCGGTGCCGGCCGGACGACTCGCTGGGCCTTGACGGCCATCTCGTCGCGCCGACCGAGCCCCTAGGCGGCCTTCACCTCGTCCCAGCGCTCCGCGTACGCCGCGCGCACGGGCGTCGGCACCGGCCGGGCGTAGTGCGCGTTCGGCTCCTGGCGTCCCTCGGGGTTGTCGAGGCGGAAGACCTTCACGAGGTCGGGGTCGACCTTCGAGAGGTCGACCTTCGTGTTCGCGTGCCCGTACGCGTAGTTCGCGATGATCCAGTCCGCGGACTCCGTCGAGGACCAGTCGTCGACGTAGGCATGGGCATGGCGGTAGTTCTTCGAGTCCTTCATCAGGACGAATCCGCAGTTCCAGGCGAGCCGTCCTTCCTTCGGATCGCTGTAGACGACGTCGAGGCCCGCCTTCTTCGCCGCGGTGTACGAGCCGGCCCACGCGTAGGCGATCCAGACGTTCCCCGCGGCGAAGTCGTTGTCGAGGTCGGTCTGCGACGACCAGAAGTTGCGGCAAAGGTGCTTCTTCGAGATCAGGAAGTCCTTCGCCTCGTCGAGCTCCTCCTCGCTCATGTTCCACGGGTCGTCGACCCCGTTCACGTAGCCCCAGATGACGAAGTTCTCGAGCGGAGTGTCCCACCACGAGATCTTCCCCTTGTAGCGCTCGTCGTAGAAGAGCGTCCACGACTCCTCGCCCTTCGGCTCGACCTTGTCGGCTCGGTAGAGCGGCGAGGAGAAGCCCCAGTCGGCCGGAAGGAAGTACTGCTTGCCGTCGAGCTGCCCTCCTTTCACGAGCGGTTCCTCGAGATCCTTGAAGTTTTTGAGGAGCGACGGATCCCAGGGCTCGACCGTTCCCATCTCGACCCACTGCTGGAGGTAGTCGACGCACGGGTGGGCCAGGTCCGGCCGATAGCCGGCGCGCACCTTCCCGAGCGCTTGGTCGTCGCTCGTCAGGAAGGTGTACTTCGGCTTCCCGTACTTCTTGACGTACGGCGCGAGCGCGCCCTTCTTCCCGCCATAGGTCGGAAACTCGTACCCCGCCCACTCGAAAACCTCGAGGTTTCCGGGCTCCTCCTCGATGCTCGGTCGCTGGGACGCTTCGGAAGCGCCGCCGTTGTCGCCTCCCCCTCCCCCGTCAT
>JALZGN010000020.1 GCA_030861005.1 Actinomycetota bacterium | reverse complement strand
TCGTCGGAGACGAACGCCCGATCGCCGGTCGAGGCAAATGAGGCACTCATCGACTCCGGCAGCGCCGCTTCCACCTTCGACAGCGCCGCATCGAGCTCCGCACGCACACCCGGCGAATCAACTGTCTTCCCCTCTGGGAGAGTCACCACGGGCACGATCGGTGCGACGTCACCGCCGGCGCCGTAGATGGCGGCGAGCTCACTGTTCGTCTCGAAGCCCTCGCGTCCGGGGATGTCGAACTGCTGTGACAACGAGCTGCCTGCCGGTCCGATCGCAGCAAAGGCGGCAATCGTCACGGCGAGCCAGAACCCGAGCACGAGTCGCTTGTGGTCGAGCACGAAACGGGTGAGCGCGTTCATGGGGTCTCCTTCAGGTTCTCGTGCATTGGGCGAGGTGACGATCCAGGCCTACTGTGTGCTCGACGCCTACATCAACGGTTTCGCCTTCCAGGAGAAGACCGTCTCGTTCAAGACAGCCGAGGAGGCCGCGGTGCTCGCCCGGGAGGAGGTTCGGAAGTTCGCCGACCTCGCCGAAGAGCGGCAGGTCGCCGCGCTCGCCGATGAGTGCCCCTACCCGCCGAAGTTGTGGGCGGCCGGTGGTGACGAACCAGTCTTCTTGGTCGATGGAGGCTGCGTGCATGCGGGCGCGCACCTCGCACCGCCCGGGTGTCGACGGGTCGACGTCTTGGTGTCGCAGGACGTCGGTCGACCCGTAAGCGTGCTGGACGATCGCCTGCATCGTGGTGCGCGCGGGGCGGCGGCTGGAGGCGTTGATCGGCATTGACACCACGATGACGGCGTCGGCCGGCGGGCACATCGGTCGGCAGGCTCGAGTTGAACTGGCCGCGAGGACGGCGCGCGTTTCGTTCTTTCGGCCGATCCGGAACAGTGCTGGTTCTCCTACGCTGTGGGACTGGTGCGAGAAGCTCTCCGAGCGCTCTGGGCCGAATCCAGGCCTCAGGATCCCCCCGTCCGGGTGTGGCGGGACTGGGCGCTCCTCGCCGTCCTCGCGGCGTGGTCGGTCCTGGAGACGATGCTTCGCGAGGACCCATGGTGGGCGACCTGGCCGGAAGCCAACATCGCGTCGCGCCCGCTCGTGCTCACCGTCAGCCTCGTCGTCGCCGTCTCCTTGCTCTGGCGACGCACCCATCCCCTGACCGCTGTCGCAGTCGCCTTCGGCACGCTGATCGCGTTCGACGTCGCGAGGATCCTCGCGGTCGACGGGACGGCCCTGTCGACCATCGCGGCGTCGCTCGTGCTGCCCTACGCGCTGTTTCGTTGGGGCTCAGGTCGCGAAGCCGTGATCGGCCTGGGCGTCATCCTGGCCTGGCTCGTCATCACGCACGTCGCCGATCCAACCGGCGCTGGCGAGATGGTGGCCGACTACGGGTTCTTCCTGTCCTCCGCCGCGTTCGGTGCGGCGATCCGTTTCCAGGCCACCGTCCGCGTCCGCGACGTCGAGCAGGCAAGGCTCCGTCAGCGCAACGAGCTCGCCCGCGAGCTCCACGATTCCGTCGGCCACCACGTCTCGGCGATCGCCGTCCAGGCTCAGGCAGGCCGTGCCCTGGCGGCATCGGACCCCGCCCGTGCTCTGGCCGTGCTCGCGACCATCGAGGAGGCGGCCTCGCGGACGCTCGAGGAGATGCGCGCCATGGTCGGCGGCCTGCGCGACGGGGCGGAGCCCGACTTCGCTCCGCAACCGGGTGTCGGCGACATCGAGCGGCTGGCCCGCCAAGTCGATGGCTGGCCGCGTGTTGACGTGCAGCTCTCAGGCGATTTCGCCGATCTCCCCCGGTCCGTCGGAAGAGCGCTCTACCGGCTTGCCCAGGAATCGGTCACGAACGCGATCCGGCATGCCCCTCATGCGACCCGGATCACCGTCCACGTCACAGACGAGGGTGAACAGGTGCGACTGACGGTCTCCGACGACGGTGATGGAAGGACGCCGGCACCCAGGCCCTCAGCGTATGGCCTCGTCGGCATGACCGAGCGAGCGACCCTGCTCGGGGGCTCCCTTCGGGCAGGTCCTAATCCACACAGGGGCTGGACGGTCGACGCATTGCTGCCGAAGGGCGGCGCGAGATGACCATCCGCGTACTCATCGCCGACGACCAAGAGATCGTGCGGACAGGGCTCACCATGATCCTCGACGCCCAGCCCGGCATCGAAGTCGTCGGGGAAGCGGCCAACGGCCGCGAAGCGGTGGCGCTCGCCCGCCGGCTAAGGCCGGACGTGTGCCTGTTCGATATCCGCATGCCCGAGGTGGACGGCATCGAGGCCACCCGCCAGCTCGCCGGCCCCGAGGTCGACGACCCTCTGGCAGTCGTCGTCATAACCACCTTCGACCTCGACGGATACGTCTACGGCGCCCTGAAGGCGGGCGCCCGCGGTTTCCTGCTCAAGAACGCCGGCCCCGAACTGCTCACCCAGGCGATCCACGCCGCCGCCCACGGCGACGCACTCATCGCACCGAGCATCACCGCGCGCCTGCTCGCCGCCTTCGCCGACACCCATCCGGGGCAGCCGCTGGCTCAGCCCCGGGAACCGCTCACGAGCCGGGAAGAGGAGGTCCTCATCCCCGTGGCCCATGGGTGGACCAACCACGAGATCGCCGACGAGCTGCACATCAGCCTCAGCACCGTCAAAACGCACCTCGCCAGCCTCATGCGCAAGCTCAATGCCCGCAACCGAGTCGAGATCGCCATGTGGGCGTACGAAAGCCGTCGCACCAGGAAATGACGGCCAAGATCCGGCTGGCCGCGCGGCGACCGATGCGGTAGAGCGCCGCCGGCCGCTCGCATCCGGGAAGCCGTTCTCCGACGGGCGAGAGGCAGGACTGAATGACGGGGCACTTGCCCAAGCGCTCAGGAGGGACGAGGCCGAACCGCCGCCGAGCGCGTGCAGCAGGAACTCGGCGGCGCCGACATCCTCGTCAAAAACGCCGGCGTCATGCTGACGGCGCCCTTCGCCTCAGACCAGCGCGAGGAGCACCGGCGCATGGTCGAGACCAACCTGCTCGGCGCGATGACGGCAACGGAGGTCTTCCTCGACCAGCTCCGCGCCAAGGTGGCGGCGATCTAGTGAACGTCTCCTCGGTCGCCGGTCGGGTCGCACCGGCCGGCTTCGCCGCCTACGCGGCGCCCAAGTGGGGGATCAACGGCTGGTCGGAGGCACTGCGCGTCGAGCTGCAACCCGACGTCCGGGTCGTCGTCATCGAGCCCGGCGCCACCGCGACGGAACTCCCCGACCACATCACCCACGCCGCCAGCAAGCGGTCTCCAAGGAGGCCCTCGACTGGTCCATCCCGCCGCACGACATCGCCGACGTCATCGCCTTCGCCGTCAGCCGCCCGCAGCGCGTGACGCTCAACGAGATCCTCGTGCGTCCCACGGTGCAGGCAATGTGAGCGGAGACGTGGCGAAGGAGCCTCGACACTCGGCGCCGCACGGATGAATTTCCGCCCCGGGCACGTCGACCTCGCCATCAACGTTCCCTTGTTGTCATCACTGGCGATCAGGACGATCGCTTTGGGGCTAGGTCTTGGGGACAGGTTCGGGGGGTTTCAGGGCCGCTCAAGGTCCCTCGAGGAGATGGTCCCGCACGCGAAGAAAGCGGTGAATTGCAGGGAAAGCGCCTTACCAAGCGCCTTCTCGGCATCGCATAGCTGCTGGCCGCAGCCTCCATGGTAAGGAGGGGGTCGACGGTTCGAGTCCGTCAGAGGGCTTCGCTGTTCAGGCTGCTATTTCGGCCTTTCTGTTGTCTACGCTGACGCTGGTCTGTTGTTTTGGCGTCCACGCAGCGTCCACGAGTGTCCACGGCTCGGTCCGGCGTTGAGCGCGTCGAGGAGCTTGATGGCGTGCTCGCGTCCGTCGCGGGCGAGGTGGCCGTAGTGGCGGTCGATCATGGTCAGGCTGGCGCCCATGTAGCGGGAGAGGTCGAAGGTTGAGATGCCGGCACGGAGCGCGAAGGTCGCGAACGTGTGCCGGAGATCGTAGACCCGCCGAAGCGGACTGATCCCGACGGCTTCCTGGGCGGGACGCCACTGGAACGGGCGGAAGTGATGGATGTCGAGGTAGCCTCCTCGCTCGCCGGGAAAGAGCAGCGGCGAGCCGTTGCCGTCTTCGATCCGGTCGAGCGCATCGAGGGCGCGCGCTTGTAGC
>JALZGN010000298.1 GCA_030861005.1 Actinomycetota bacterium | reverse complement strand
TCGCGCCGACGCCGCCGACGACGAGGGGGATCGCGAGCGGCAGGAAGAGAAGCGGAAGAAGGAGCTCGCGCGCCCGGCTCGCGGCAGCCATCGCGGCAAGAAGTGTCCCGACGGTGGCGATTCCGAGGTCGGCGAGGGCGAACGCGGCGACCGTTGGGGCGTCGACCGGCGCGAAGAAGAGCGCGAACGCGGGCAGGGCGATCGCCTCGGCGAGTACGAGGAAGGCGGCGACGCTGATCACCTTCGCCGCCCAGATCGCGCTCCGATCGCACGGCGCGAGGACGAGGCCGTCGAGGACGCGCTGGTCGCGCTCGGCGACGAACGCGCGAGTCAGCGCCAGGAGCGCCGTGAAGAGAACGGCGATCCAGAGAAGCCCCGCGGCCGCGAGCTCGGCGTCCGAGGAGACCGTGAACCGAAAGACGACGAGCGCCGAGACGACGAAGAGGAGCATCGCGGGCACCGTGTCCCGCGAGCGGAGCTCGAGCAGGAGATCCTTCCGCGCGAGCGCCGCGACGTCGGCGAGGTACGCGTTCATGTGAGCGCGAGCTCGGCGGTTGCGAGCGGACGGACATGGCCGGGCGCGTGCGTCGCGAGGACGACCGTTCGCTCGCCGGCCGCTGCCGCAAGCTCGCGATCGAGGAGAGCGGCACCCTCCTCGTCGAGCGCCGAGTAGGGCTCGTCGAGCAGGAGGAGCCGCGGCTCGTGCAGGAGCGTCCGGCAGAGCGCGAGTCGCTGCGCCATCCCGCGCGAGAAGGTCGAGACGCGCTCGTGCCGCCCCTCCCACAGGCCGTAGCGCTCGAGGAGCATCCCGATCCGCTCTCGCCGCTCGGCTACTCGGTAGAGCCGGCCGTAGAGCTCGAGGTTCTCGAGCGCCGTCAGCTCGCGGTAGACGAGCGGCTCGTGCGCCAGGTAGCCGAGCTCTGCTCGCGCGGCCGCGACCGCGAGCTCCCCGCCGGTGGGAGCGAGGAGTCCCGCGAGGAGCGCGAGGAGGGTCGACTTCCCGGAACCGTTCGGGCCGACGACGACGAGGAAGTCGCGCTCCTCGACGTCGACGTCGAGCGAGCCGAGGACGCGCTTCTCCCCGAACCGGCGCTCGAGACGACGCGCGCGAATCACGAGACCAGCACGTCCGCGAGGACGAAGGCGAAGAGCGTGACCGAGATGACGCCGTTCGTCGTGAAGAAGGCCGCATCCAGTCGGGAGAGGTCCCCGGGCGAGACGAGCAGGTGCTCGTACACGAGGAGCGCTGCGACCGCCGCGGCGCCCGCCCAGTAGAGGGGCCCAACCGAAAGGCCGAGACCTGCGACGGCGAGGAGGACGACGGTCACCGCGTGCGAGGCGCGCGCGACCGCGAACGCGACCCCCGCGCCGAAGCGAGCGGGGAGCGAATGGAGGCCCTGCGCGCGGTCGACGTCGAGGTCGAAGAGCGCGTAGAGGACGTCGAAGCCGGCGACCCAGACGGCGACGGCCCCGCCGAGGGCCCACGCCTCCCAGGGAAGCTCATTCGTCAACGCGGCCCACGCGCCGACGGGAGCGAGGCCGTCGACGACCCCGAGCCACGCGTGCGAGAGCCACGTGAACCGCTTGAGATACGGGTAGACGACGAACGCCGCGACCGGGATCGGCCAGAGCGAGCGAACGATCGGCTCGAGGTGGTAAACCGCGACGAGGAAGACGGCGAGCGAGGCGAGCGAGAACGCGACGACCTCCCCTCGCGCGAGCGCCCCGCGCGGAAGCTCGCGGGCGGCCGTCCGCGGGTTCCGCGCGTCGAGCTCGGCGTCGATCAGGCGGTTGAGCGCCAACGCGAGGCTGCGCGCTCCCACCATCGCGACCGTCACCCAGAGGAACTCGCCGGCGCTCGGGACGCGGTCGAGGGCGAGGAACGCCCCCACGTACGCGAACGGGAGCGCGAACACCGTGTGCTCGAACTTGACGAGCGAGGCGAAGAGCCTCGGATAGCGGACGAGCCCTTCGGTCACGTTTGTCGATGGGTAGTTGTCTTGTCGGACAACAGATCAAGGGCATGGGCGAGCGCCGGCCGAAGCACCGCGAAGCCGTCGCGACACCCACCGGGCGAGCCGGGGAGGTTTACGACGAGCGTCCCGCCGAGCGTCCCCGCGAGGCCGCGGGAGAGGAGGCCGTGCGGCGTCCGGGCGAGAGCGTCGGCCCGAATCGCCTCCCCGATCCCGGGGACGGCGCGGTCGAGGACGTCCGCCGTCGCCTCCGGCGTGACGTCGCGGGGCGCGAGACCCGTTCCGCCGGTCGTCACCACGAGGCACGCGGCGAGCGCGAGCTCGCGGATCGCGTGGGCGATCTCGGCCCGGTCGTCCGCGACAACCCGGCGGAGGACGTCGTAGCCCTCACCCCGCAGGAGCTCCTCGAGGGCGGCCCCGCTCGCGTCCTCCCGCGCCCCGCGGGCGACGCCGTCCGAGACCGTGAGGACGGCGGCCTTCGTCAGGCGGGCTCCTTCGTCTTCTCGACGAGGCGCACGTCGCTCACGACCATGTCGTGGTCGACCGCCTTCGCCATGTCGTACACGGTGAGCGCGGCGATCGCCGCCGCCGTCAGCGCCTCCATCTCGACGCCGGTCTGTGCGATCGTCTCGGCGATCGCCTCGACGGAGACGCCCGCCTCCTCGACCGCGACCCGGACGTCCACCACCGTCAGCGGAAGCGGATGGCAGAGGGGGATCAGCTCCGACGTCCGCTTGCCGGCCATGATCCCGGCCACCTGCGCGGTCGCGAGCGCATCTCCCTTCGGAAGCTCGCGCAGCCGCTTCGCCGTCTCCGGACGCATGCGTACGAGCGCGACGGCACGCGCGCGCCGTCGCGAGACCGACTTCGCGCCGACGTCGACCATCCGGATCTCCCCCGCCTCGTCGACGTGGGAGAGCGACGTCCGCTCGCTCACCGGACCGAAAGTCTAGGCTCGCGCCGTGCCTGCGCCTCGTCGAGGTCGCGGAGCTGGGAGTCGATCCAGGAGGCGATGTCGTGCGAGCGGACGCGCTCGCGGATCGCCTCGATTCTCGCCCGTCGCTCCTCGCGCGGCATCGAGAGCGCCCGCTCGAGCGCCTCTGCTTGGCCGGCGACGTCGAACGGGTTCACCGTGAGCGCCCACGGCCCGAGCTCCTCGTGGGCGCCCGCGTTCTCCGAAAGGACGAGGACGCCGTCCCGCGTGTTCACGAGCGGCGCCTCTTTCGCCACGAGGTTCAGCCCGTCGAAGATCGCGTTCACGAGCAGGGCGTCGTACTGCTTGTAGGCGGCCAGGGACCCCGAGAAGTCGTCCTCGATCCGGAGCTCGAGCGGCCGCCACCCCTCGCGCTGGAAGCGGTCGTTCACGACGCGCGCGGCGCGCTGGATCGCGCCCACGTACTCCGCGTACTCGGGGATGTCCTGCCGGGACGGATCGAGGAGCGCGAGCATCGTCACCCGGCCGTGGAGCTCCGGGTGGGCGTCGAGGAAGAGCTCGTACGCGCGGAAGCCCCGGACGACGTTCTTGGACGGATCCGTGCGGTCGACCCGCAGAACGAGGAACTGGGGCCGCGCGGCGACGAGCGCCTCCTCGGCGGCGGTTACGGCCGCGCTCTCGGCGAGATGGAGAAACTCGTCCGGGTCGATCGAGATCGGGCAGAAGCGCGCCAGGGCGACGCGGTCGCCCGTGCGCGCTTCGTAGCGGCCGAAATCGACCTCCGCGTCGGTCAGGTCGGCGCAGCTCCGCAGGAAGTTGATCCGCCACCGGCGCGTGTGGAAGCTCACGACGTCGTTCGCGAGGAGACCCTCGTGGACGGCGCGTCGGATCGGGGCGGGGAGGACGCGCCAGTAGTCGGGCTGCGGCCAGGGGATGTGCACGAAGTGCGCAAGCGTCGCGTCGGGGACCTGCTCGCGAACGAGGCTCGGCGCGACGTAGAGGTGGTAGTCGTGGAAGAAGACGCTCGCCTCGGGCTCGCGTTCGAGCTCGGCGACGACCGCGTCGGCGAAGCTCCGGTTCACGGCCACGTAGCCCTCCGACCACGCGTGGCGAACTCCGTGATTCCAGTCCGGCGCGCCCGAGAGCCCCCACAGGTAGTGCTGCGCAAACCAGAGGATCGGGTTCGAGACGACGTTGTAGTACCAGTCGTACGACCGGGGATCGTGCGCGACGAGGCGCAGGCGGTACGGCGAGCCGTCCCGCGCCGTCTCGGCGACCGCCTCCCCGCCGGCTTCCTCGGCGAGAGCGCGGTCGTCGTCGCTGATCGCGCTCGCGACCCAGGTGACGTCGTGGTGGGTGACGAGGCTCGAGAGCGCCGTGACGAGACCTCCCCCGCCCCGACGGGCGAAACGACGTCCGTCGGCATCGTGCGAGAAGACGACGGGCCCGCGATTCGAGACGACGATGAGCTTTCGCCGGTCGGCCACTGGGGCAGCCTACCGGCGGGGATCCGCGGCTAGACGCTCGCGGCGAGCTCCGGCTCGGCGGTCTCGCGTCCGGCGAGCCGATTGAAGAGCACGAGCCAGTCGCGGAGAAGCCGCGGTGTCAGGAAGTGCAGCCGCACGTGCTCCTTGCCGCGACGCGCCATCTGCCGCGCGCCCCCGGGGTCGTCGAGGACCGCGGAGACGGCCTCGGCACACGCTGCGATCGAGTCGACGAGGTACCCGCTCTCGCCGTGCTGAATCTGATCGACGATGCCGCCGACGCGACCGGCAACGACGGGCCGGGTCTTCCAGAGGGCCTCGGTGACGGTCAGCCCGAACCCCTCGCGGATCGACTTCTGGACGACCGCCTGCGAATGAACCTGGAAGGCGTTGACCTCGACCGATCCGACGTTGTTCAGGTTGGAGAGGATGTAGACGTCAGAGTCACCGCCGGCCGCTTCCACCGTCCGGCTGTAGTAGTCCCACCCCTCCGGGTCGTCGTGCGCCATGGAGCCGACGAGGGCGAGCTGGACGCCGGGGTGCCGCCCGCGCACGCCGCGCCACGCCTCGATGACGCCGAGCGGATCCTTCCAGGGATCGAAGCGCGAGATCTGCGACACGAGCGGCCGCTCGACGTCGATCCCGAACTGGTCGACGATGTACGCGGCGTCCTCCGGCGAGAGCGCCATGTTCTTCGGAGCCAGCGGATCGATCGCCGGCGGCCAGACGAACGCGGCCGGAAGCCGCACGTCGCGCGGCACGTACTCCCGCCGGTGGAAAACGCTCGCGTCGTAGCGGGCGATCCAGGGAGCAAGGAAGTCGAGCACCTCCCGGTTCGGCTCCGAGAGATCGATGTGGCAGCGCCAGATCCAGTGCCCGGCCCCACGCCGCTCGACCACCGCCGCCGGCTGCGGATCGTGCACGATCACGAAGTCGTACTCGCCGTCGAGGGCGTCGGCGTTCAGCCGGTTGTACTCGGCGAAGATCCGCTCCTGCTCTCCGGTCAGGCCGCGCTCGCTCCCCTGGAGCGCGTTGTGGATCGTCTTCGTCACGTCGAAGAACTCGTCCTGACCGAAGATGACGCGCCAATCCGTCGCCAGGCCGGCGTCGCGCATGAGCGGGACGAGCGTGTAGAGGATCTCCGCGACGCCGCCTCCGAACGCGGTCGCGGACAGGTGGAGTACGCGCGCGCCGGCGAGGGGCTCGGCGAGAGCGCGGATGCGCTCCATCAGTCCTCGGCTCGCGATCGTGGAGTAGTCGGCGAGCGCCTTGTGGCCGACGTTCACCTGCTGTAGCTGCACCGCGACGAGAATACCGCGGGCTCCGGGCAGGCCCGGCCTCCCCGCTAGCGAAGGTACTTGACGAAGCGAAGCCGCGAGCCGTGCTCGTGCGACTCGATCGCGAGCTCGTCGGTGACCGCCCGGATGATCGCGATCCCGAGGCCACCCTCGTCGAGCTCGTCCGCCCGGCCGTCCGGGCGCTCGAGGTCGAAGCCGCCGCCCTCGTCCGAGACCTCGACCGCGAGCTGCTCCCCGTTCAACTCGTAGCGGATGTCGACGACGCCCGCGTTTCCCCCCTCGGCGTACGCGTGGCGGATCGAGTTCGAGCACGCCTCGGTGATCGCAAGCTTCAGGTCGGCGAGCGTCTCTGGCCCGAAGCCGCGCACCTGTGCGAGCCCGGCGAGCGCGAGACGGCAGACGGCGATGTACTCGGCTTTCGCCGGGATTGAAAGCGCTACGACGCCGCGACCTCCCTGCTCCACTTTGCCGTCTCGGGTGTCCCTGGCCTGCGCCCGCCGATATTCCCCGAGGAAGGGTGGCTAAACGGTGGGCCGCTTGGCAGTCCTACTGCTTATCGACACCGATTCCTTCCTCTTCGGCGCACCGAGCGCCTCTCGTGGGGTCGCGAGGCCGAGCCGACGGGCCGAGACCGCGACCGCCTCGGGGTTCGAGTCGACGAGGACGAAGCGCCGTCCGAGCGCACGCGCGGCGGCGCCGAGGGTGCCGCTCCCGGCGAAGGGATCGAGACACCAATCGCCGGGGCGCGTCGAGGCCTGGATCATCCGACGGACGATCGCCTCGGGCTTCTGCGTCGGGTATCCCGTCTTCTCCTTCCCGGTCGGCGAGACGATCGTCCACCACCAGGTGTCCGTGGGCGCCTTGCCGCGGGCCGCCTTCTCGGGACCGACGAGACCCGGAGCGAGGTAGGGCTCGCGATCGACTGCCTCGGAATCGAAGTGGTAGAGCCGCGCGTGCTTCACGTACACGAGGATCGTGTCGTGCTTCGCCGGCCAGCGCCGCCGCGGACGAGCGCCGTAGTCGTAGGCCCAGACGATCTCGTTCAGGAAGCAGTCACGCCCGAAGACCTCATCGAGCAGGAGCTTGCAGTAGTGCGCCTCCCGGTAGTCGAGGTGGAGGTAGAGCGTTCCCGTCTCGGCGAGCAGGCGGCGGATCTCCCGAAGACGCGGCTCGAGAAAGCCGAGGTAGTCGTCGAAGGTGTCGGGGTACGACGACTCGGCGAGGAGCCGCGTCCGGTAGCGCCGGCCGCCGAACCCGCTGCGATCGCCTCCGGGCGCCGCGCGCGCCTCGATCGTCCGCCTCGTCTGCCGCTTGCCGGTGTTGAAGGGAGGGTCGGCGTAGACGAGCTGGAACGCCCCGTCGGCGAAGCGCGGCAGCACGTCGAGGTTGTCCCCGAGCAGGATGAGGTCGTCGGCGAGCCGCCTCGGCACGCGGTGACGCTAGCCACACGCCCGGTCGTCGTCGTCGGGGACGGGCGTGGTCGCGCGCTCCCCGAGGACGACGTCGACGACGCGGCGCCGCGACTCCCGCAGGATCGTGAAGCGAACCGTGTCGCCGGGAAGCCGATCGGTCACCGCGCGGACGACGTCCTCGGACGTCGCGATCCGCCTTCCGCCGATCGCGACGATGAGGTCGCCGCCCGTACAGATCGTGAGCTCGCCCAGCTGCTTCGCGTCGTCGCCCGCCCGCAGTCCCGCCTCGTCGGCCGGACTGTCCTCGATCACCCGCTGGACGGCGGCGCCCGACTCGGCCGAAAACCCGAAGCGACGGGCGAGCCCGGGCGTAACCGTCTGGGTCGTGATCCCGACCCACGCGTAGCGGACGCGACCGGAGTCTACGAGCTGCTCCATCGAGCGGATCGCCGAGTTGATCGGAACCGCAAAGCCGACGCCCTCGGCCGTTCCCGAGTCGCTTCGGATCTGCGCGTTGATGCCGATCACGCGACCGCGGGCGTCGAGGAGCGGTCCCCCCGAGTTCCCGCGGTTGATCGGGGCGTCGGTTTGGATCGCGTCGATCAGGCTGTACGCCGAGGTCAGGGAGCTCGGGCTTCGGCCCGTCGCGGCGACGACCCCGACCGTGAGCGTGTTCTCCTGCCCGAAGGGGGTTCCGATCGCGGCGACCGGCTCTCCCACCACGACCTTGCTCGAGTCGCCGAGGGGAACAGGCCGGAGAGCGTGCGCCGCCCGGTCGACCTTCAGCAGGCCGACGTCGTCGAAGAGGTCGTACCCGACGACCTCGGCCTCGACCCGGTCGCCGTCGTCGAACTCGACGAAGACGCTCGTCGCCGGCTTCACCGCCTCGGGAGGCGCTCCCTCCCCCGCAGTCGTCACGACGTGCGCGTTCGTGAGGACGTAGCCCTTCCGCGAGACGACGAAGCCGGAGCCCTGCGCCGTCGGGCCGAGCCCGTTCTCCTGGTGGCTCCCGAAGAGCGAGATGACGGTGACGACCCCTCCCGCCCGCGCCTCGTAGATCGCGGCGGGGTCGAAGCCGTTGCCGGGAAGCGGGCGCGCAGTCGTCTCGCTCGGTCCGGCCTCGACGCGCGCGGGGGACCCGGCGCCCACCTCCTCGACGAGCGCCGGGCGCACGACCGTCTCGCCGTCGACCCAGCCCGCCGCCTTCCCGAGGAGGAGAGCGCCCGTACCACCGAGGAACGCGCTGACGAGCGCGACGACCGCGACGAGGGAAGAGCGCATCGCCCGACAGCCTAGTCGCGGGTCGGGTGCGCCCCTACGCGGACGCCGTCTCGCGGACGGCGGCGCGCCGGTCGCCGTTTTCACGTCGAAACGCCTCGTCGCCGACGAGCTCGAGCGTGAAAGTCGTCGCGCCGGCGCGTGAATCGACGCTCAGGCGACCGCCCATCCGCGTCGCGAGCTCGGAAGCGATCGCGAGCCCCAGGCCGCTTCCGAAGGCGTTCCTGCCGCCGGCCCGGAAGAAGCGCTCGAATACGTGCTCCTGATCGGCCGGCGGAATCCCGGGGCCCTCGTCTCGGACGGCGAGCGTCGCGCGCCCGTCCCTCGCGCCGGCTGCGAGCTCGACCGGCGTCCCGGCCGGCGTGTGCCGAAGCGCGTTCTCGACGAGGATTCGGAGGATCTGGACGACCCGCTCGTGATCGCCGAGTGCGTAGACGTCGCCCTCTGCGGCTACCCGGAGCGGATGCTCGCTCGCGTCCGCGACGGCGCGGAACTCCTCGGCGACGAGCCGTGCGGCGGAGGCGAGATCGACAGGGGCGCGCCCGAGCTCGAGCTGGCCCGCGTCGAGGCGGGAGAGGTCGAGGAGGTCAGTCGCAAGACGGGTGAGCCGGTCGACCTGGGTCCGAGTCTCCGCGAGGAACTCCTCCCGCGTCTCCGCGTCGAGCTGCTCGTCGTCCAAGAGCTCGAGGAAGCCGCCGACGGCAAAGAGCGGCGTTCGCAGCTCGTGCGACGCGTTCGCGATGAACTCGCGACGGACGCGGTCGAGGTCGGCAAGCCGAATGCGCATCCGGTCGAACGTGCGCGAGAGCTGCGCGACCTCGTCGCTCCCCTCCGCCTCCACCGGAGCGCCGAAGTCGCCCGCCGCGATCCTGTTCGCCGCCGTCTCGAGCCGGCGCACGCGCCGGGTCAGCCCGAGCGCCGCGAGGTAGGCGGCGACCGCGGCCGCGAGAAGGGCCACAACTCCCGCGACGACCACGCTCCGGCGGACGAGCCGGACGTCCGCGAGCGCGTCGTCGAGCGGCGCGGAGATGAGAACGACGATCTCCGGACCGAGCATGCGGGCGACCTCTGCGAACTCATGGTGTTCTCGCACGACGCGCCCGGACTGGAGCCCGCCCGCGGTGAGCGCGCGAAGCGCGATCGGATCCTCGGCGAGCTCGCTCCCGGCGGTCTGGCTCGAGTCGGCGTACGTGAGGACGGCGTCCTCGCCGAGGCGCTGGAAGATGACGACCCGGGCGTTCAGGTTGGTGGCCGCGAAGTCGACCGTGTCCTGCAGGGCGACGCGGTCGTCGCCGGCCCGCCTAATCTCGACCGCGACGGGCTCGGCCGCCTGCTCGACCTGATCGATCTTCGCGTCGACGAGTCGGCTCTCGAGCCGCGGAACGACCATCCCGTAGACGATCGCGAGCACGGCGGCGACGACGCCGAAAAGGACGAGCGCTAGCTTGACGCGGAGCGTCGCGTGTACCGAAGGCGTCCCCACGATCACCGACCGTCCCGGAAGCGATACCCCACGCCGCGCACGGTGAAGATGAACTCCGGCTCGCCCGGATCGACCTCGATCTTCTCGCGCAGGTGGCGCACGTGGACGTCGATCGTGCGCCGGTCGCGAAAGGCCGACCCGCCCCAAAGCTTGTCGAGGAGCGACTGTCGCGTGTACACGCGGCCGGGCGCGGCAGCGAGCGTCCGCAGGAGCTCGAACTCGAGGTACGTGAGCTGCACGGGCCGTCCTCGCACCTCGACCGTCCGGCGCGGCACGTCGATCCGAAGGCCGTCGACTTCGATGAGATCGCCGATCTCGCCGGGCGGCGTGAGCTGCGCGCGGCGGACCGCCGCCCGCACTCGGCTCCTGAGCTCCCGGATCGAGAACGGCTTCGTGATGTAGTCGTCGGCGCCGATCTCGAGCCCGAGAACCTTGTCGATCTCGTCGTCGCGCGCAGTGAGCATGATGATCGGGACCGTGCTCTCGGCCCGAAGGCGGCGGCAGACCTCGAGCCCGTCGAGCTTCGGAAGCGCGAGGTCGAGGAGGACGAGATCGATGTCCTCCCTTTGGAAGCGCGCGAGGGCCTCTTCGCCGTCGCGAGCCTGGACGACGCGGTGGCCGTCTCGCTCGAGCGGAAACGCGAGGAGCTTCTGGATCGACTCCTCGTCGTCCACGAGCAGGATCGTGACCCCTGTCGCCATTGCGGAAAGGATAGGCACGGGGGCCACGAGCGAGGCCCGTCTTCCTCGGCGCCGGCGGTCTAGCATCGCCCCGCGTGTCTTCCCGGCACAGGCGAAGCAGCGCCGGCGAGCCCGCGCAGCCAGCGCGGCGACGGCGCTCCGGCACGCTCGAGCGACCGGTCTCCGTGCGCGTCTACCGCGCTCCCTGGATGCTCGTCGCCGTTTCGCTCCTCGTGGCGGCGTTCACCGTCGGCCAGCCGGAATCGCTCCTGCCGCCGCGACTCGAGCCCTCTTTCGACCAGACGGCCGCCGCGAGCTTCGTCAGCGAGCTCGGCCGCCGGTTTCCCGACCGCGCCCCGGGGTCGCCGGGAGCCGCGGGAGCCGCTGACTGGGTCGCGGCGACGTTCCGCCGGGTGGGGCTGACACCGCAGCGCGACGAGTTCACAGCCGAGATCCCGGGGCTCGGGCGCGTCGACCTCGTGAACCTCCTCGCCGTCGCTCCCGGCCGCTCGCCCGAGACGATCGTCGTCATGGCGCACCGCGACAACTCGGGAATCGCGCCGGGCGCGAACGACAACGCGTCGGGGACGGCGGCGCTCCTCGAGCTCGCACGGAACGTCGACGCATCCCGGCGCGCCCTCACGCTCCTCTTCCTCTCGACCGACGGCGGCCAGTTCGGCGGCGCCGGGGCGGCCCGCTTCGCCGAGCACCCCGAGACGCTCGCTCGCCTCGTCGGCTCTCGCGCCTCCGTCGTCGCCGTCATCAACCTGGATGCGATCGCCGGCGGCGCGAGGCCGGAGCTGCTCCTCGCCGGCGATGCAGCGCGTTCGCCGGCCTCGTCCCTCGTCGCGACCGCCGGCGAGGCGGTCGAGACGGAGACGCGAGAGCGGCCGCGGCGTCCGTCCGCCCTCGCGCAACTCATCGACCTCGGCTTCCCGTTCACGCTCCACGAGCAGGGTCCGTTCGTCGCCCGCGGCACGCCCGCCGTCACGCTCACGACCGGAGGCGAACGGCCGGGCCCGGCCGAGCGTGACACGCTCGCGAGGCTCGACTCGGCGCAACTCGGCGAGCTCGGCCGGGCCGCGCAGGAGCTCGTCGGCGCGCTCGACTACTCGGCCGAGCTCGCGCGCGGGACGCAGTCGTACGTCTTCCTCGGGTCGCGGATCGTGCGCGGCTGGACGCTCCAGCTCCTCCTCCTCGCCGCCCTCCTCCCCTTTTTCGCCGCGACCGTCGACCTCTTCGTGCGCTCTCGCCGCCGCCGCGTCCCTCTCGCGCCCGCCCTCCGCAGCTTCGCGAGCCGCCTCGGCGTCTGGGTGTGGGCCGGTTTCCTCTTCGCCCTCTTCGGAGCGCTCGGCGCCTTCCCGGGCGGACAGCCGCGGCCGATCAACCCCGACTCGAGCGCCGCGGGCGATTGGCCCGTCGCCGCGCTCGGCGGGCTTCTCCTGCTCTCGGGGCTCGGTTGGCTCCTGGCGCGCCCACGGCTCCTCCCGCGTTGGAAAACGACGCGCGAGGAGGAGCTTGGCGGCCATCTCGCCGCGCTACTCGCCCTTGCCCTTGTCGCCCTGGTCGTCGCCGGCACGAATCCGTACGCCCTCCTCTTCCTGCTTCCGTCGCTGCACGCCTGGCTCTGGCTCCCGCACGTTTCACGGGAAAACGTGCCGCTCCGCCTCGGGGTCTGGGCCGCGGGCCTGGGAGGCCCCGTCGTCCTCGTGGTCTCGTTCGCCTACCGGTTCGGCCTCGGGCTCGACGCGCCCTGGTACCTGCTCGCCCTCGCCGCGGTCGGCTACGTAGCGCCGCCGCTCCTCCTCGCAAGCCTCGCGTGGGGGGCGGTCGCGATGCAGGTCGGCGCGCTCGCCACAGGCCGATACGCGCCCTACCCGGCGAGGAGCGAGCGGCCCGCCCGCGGCCCCGTCCGCGAGGCGATTCGCCGACTCGTCCTCCTCAGGCGGGCGCGCCGGCGAGCGCGTCTTCCGGACGGCGGCGAGGACGCGGCCGAGGAGCTCTAAGCGAGCGCGAGGAAGCGCACGCGAGCGCCCGCCGCCAGCTCTTCCTCGCCGGGGTCGAGGTCGACGAGAGAGTCGGCCCGGCCCGAGCGGACGATCATGTGTGACTCCTGCCCCACGAGCGGCTCGAGCAGAATCCGGTCGCCGTCGAGCCGCGAGCGCGCCCGGACGAACTCCCGCCGATGCCGGTTCCGGCGAAGAGGAGCGGCGAGGAAGCCCTCGTCGAGGCGCGGCAGCGGGTCGGGCAGCCCGAGCAACGCGTTGACCGCGGGACGGACGAGGACTTCGAACGTCACGAGGACCGAGACGGGGTTTCCGGGGAGATTGAAGACGAGGTGGTCGCGCCGGACGCCGAACGCGACCGGCTTTCCGGGCTTGATCGCGACGCCCCAGAAGACCTCGTCGACGCGAAGACCGCGCTGCACCTCGCGTACGAGATCATGCGGACCGACCGACGCGCCGCCCGACGTGACGAGCATGTCGAAGCCGAGCAGGGCGCGCTCGAGCGCTCGCTCGAGCTCCTCGGCGTCGTCCGGGACGACTCCCAGCTGGGCCGGGACGGCGCCGGCACCCTGGAGGCCGGCCGCGAGAAGGAGCCCGTTCGACTCGTAGATCTCGCCGGCCCCGAGGGCCTGGCCCGGCTGGCGAAGCTCGGATCCCGTGACGAGGATGGCGACGCGGGGCCGCCGCGTGCAGCGGACCTCGGAGACGCCCGCCGCGGCGAGCGCCGCGACCTGCGCCGGGCCGATCGCGATGGGCGGCTCGAGGACCGTCTCCCCCGCCCGAACGTCCCCGCCCCGCTCGCGAACGTGCGCCCTCGGGCGGATCGGGGTCGACACGACGACGCTCCCGTCTCGTTCCTCGACGAGCTCGAGCGGGACGACGGCGTCCGCACCGGCGGGAACCGCGCCGCCCGTCGAGATCCTCACGGCGAAGCCCGGCGCGAGGGGTACACCGGCCGCGCCACCGGCGGCGACCTCGCCCGGTGCGAGCACGAGCGTCACCGGCGCCGGCTCCGTGTCGGAGGCGCGAAGCGCGAAGCCGTCCATCGCCGAGCTCGGAAACGGCGGAAGGTCGATCGCGGCCGCCGCTCGCTCCACGAGGACGCGGCCCGCCGCCCGCTCGATCGGCACGCGCTCGCCCTCGAGCGGGCGCGCGCGCTCGAGGATCAGGCGCTGGGCCTCGTCGACCGGGAGGAGCTCGGCCACGGCGGCATACGGTAACGGGGCCCTCGCGTTGCCTAGAGAGACGACTACGGTGGAGGTTCCGTCGACGGCGGCTCCACGGGCGGGACCGTCGATGGCGGCGGGGGCGGAGCGACGGTCGGCGGGGGCGGCGGCGGAGCGACGGTCGGCGGGGGCGGGGGCGGCGGAGAGGCGCTCGTTGTCGACGGCGGCGGGGGCGGCGGTTCCGGCGGCGGTGCGGAGCCCGAATCGTCGGTCGAGCTCGGGGCGGGGCCCTCGAACGCGTACTGCCCGTCGAACGACTTCCACTCGACCGGATCGTGCGGGGGCGACCAGTCGAGCGGCTTGACCTTCGCGAGCGCGGCCGACATGAAGAGCTTCCAGATCGTCGCCGGGAAGGTCCCGCCGGCGACCGCGATCCCGTGGACGTTCGACATCTCGATCTGCGCGTTCGGGTATCCCACCCAGACAGCGGTCGCGAGGTTCGGCGTGTAGCCGCAGAACCACGCGTCGGCGTGGTTCTCGGTCGTCCCCGTCTTGCCGGCGGCCGGGCGGCCGATGTTCGCGCCGGTCCCGGTACCCGCCTGGATGTTCCGCTCGAGAATCTTCGTGACCTCGTACGCGACACCGTCCGGGAAGACGCGGCGACGGCGTGGCTTGCCCCAGCCCGCCTGGTCGTCCACCTTCCCGTTCGCGAGCATCACCTTGCGGATCGCCATCGGCTCCGAGTACACCCCGCCGGCCGCGAGCGTCGCGTACGCGGACGCCATCTCGAGGACGGAGACCGAGTTCGAGCCGAGGCCGATGGACGCGACGGGTTGCAGCTTCGTCTTGATCCCCATTCGGTGGGCGATCTGGACGACGTTCTCTGGACCGACGTCGAGCGTGAGGCGCGCGTAGACGGTGTTGTCCGAGCGCAGCGTCGCCGACGCGATGTCGACCGGCCCTACGTACGTCCCGTCGTACGTCTTCACGTCCCAAACGCAGTTCGGGTCGGCCGCCTCGTCGCAGGTCGGGTCCGGCTGCCATCGAAACGGGGCCGAGAGGTAGAGCGTCGTGTTCGGGTTGATTCCCTTCTCGACCGCCTCGGTCAGCACGAAGGTCTTGAACGCCGAGCCCGCCTGGCGCCTGCCCTGAGCGGCCAGATTGAACTGGATCTTCTTCCTCCGCGGCGCCACGGCCGTCATCGCCCGAATGGCGCCGTTTTCGGGGTTGATCGAGACGATGGCGGAGGCCGGATCCGACCGATAGGGCAGGGTCGACTTGATCGCGCGGATCGCCGCCCGCTGGTAGCGAGGGTCGATCGTCGTATAGACCTTGAGCCCGCCGCTTCTGACGGTGCTCACGCCGTACTTTCGAATCAGCTCGTCACGAACGTACGAGAAGAAGAACGGCTCGCGGATCTTCGTGTAGAGCTTCCCGCGCTTGAGGCCGAGCGGCCGCGCGACGGCGCGCGCGTAGCGGACCCGCCCGATGTAGCCGGCGACGAGCATCGCGCGCAGGACCTCGTTTCGCCGCTGCACGGCCTCCACCTCGCGATGGAAGGGGTCGAAGACGGAGGGCGCCTGCGGGAGCCCCGCGAGCAAGGCGGCTTCGGCAAGGTGGAGCTTCCGGGACGACTTCGAGAAGTAGGTCTGGGCGGCGGCCTCGATTCCGTAGGCGTGGTTTCCGAAGTAGACCTGGTTCAGGTACGTCTCGAGGATCCGCTCCTTCGACCACTTCGCGTCGAGCTTCACGGCCAGACAGGCCTCTTTGATCTTGCGATCGAACGACTTCTCGTTCCCGATGTAGAGGTTGCGCACGAGCTGCTGCGTGATCGTGGAGCCGCCCTCGACGATCCGTCCCTCCTCGAGGTTCTTGAAGAGCGCCCGGAAGACGCCCGAGGGATCGATCCCGATGTGGTGGTAGAAGTTGCGATCCTCGATCGCGATCGCCGCCTCGCGCACCCTCGGCGCGACGTTCGCGAGCTCGACGGGCTGCCGATTCTTCTCGGCCGGGATCCCCCCGAGAAGGGAGCCGTCCGCCGCGTAGATGAACGAGTTCTGGCCGATGGTGACCGGGCGGAGGGACGAGAGGTCGCAACCGAGCGCCGCCGACGCGCCGGTGAGCGCGCCGGCCGTCACGGCCGCGAGCGCCGCGAGACCGGCCGCGCACGTCGCGATCACGAATGCGCGCTTCCGCGCGTGAAGCGCTCGGCGTCTTCGGATCCGCTCGCGCCGGCGGTGATTCGGGGTGAACCCGCGGTTCCCGTTCCAGCCGCCGTCCGGCCTGCGGCGGGCGCCGTGTGGCCCCCCGTTTCCGTTCGACCCGCGCCCGTTGGGCGGGCGGCGCGGAGGCGACATCAGAAGATCCCCTCCGCCCGAAGCCGCCGGTGGAGTCCCCGGCGTAGCTCGGACGCGAGCGCGGCGGCAGCGCCCGCCGGCGCCCACGCCTCGACGGTGACGACGGCGGCGTTTCCTGCTGAGTCGAAATCGGTCACGCTTGCGACAGGGTCGTCCTCTCGGGGTCCGGTAACCGCCCGAGCCTCTTCTTCGGCGAGAACGAGCACCCGCTCGAGATCGGAGGCGAGCGGGACGGGAACCCTGGCCTGAACCAGGTGCTCCACGCCTGCGATCGTCGCGTTTCGGATGGTATCGGAGGCAAGCTTCTCGTTCGGAATGTAGTACCGCGCGCCCGCCGCGGTCTTGAGCATCGTGTACGTGAGCGCGATCTCCTCGACCGTGCCCGCCGCTTCTCCCACCTCGATCTCGTCCCCGATCCGAAGCGGCTGTGTGAACGCGATCAGGATTCCGGCGACGAAGTTCGCAAGCGTCGAGCGGGCGGCCATCCCGATCACGAGCGCGGCGACGGCCGAGGAGGCGAGGACGCCGCCCGCGACCGCCCGCACCTCCGGGATCACGAGCAGCGCGCTCAGGATCCCGAGCGTCAGAATCGCCGCTGCGACGCTTCGGCGCAGGACTCGGTAGCGCGTCAACACCTCCGGGGAGAGCCGCAGGCGCCGCGTGAGGGCCCGGTCTGCGAGCCGCGCGACCGCGAACGCGACGAGGACGACGACGGCCGCCGACGCTGCCCGCTTCCAATCTGCAGAGCTCACGGCGTGAGTTTCTCCTACACCCGGCGTTTGCCTGCCGCCCCCCGGCCCCGGGGCGCCCGCCTCGCCTTACAGTTCACGCCGTGACGCCTCTGCGGGTGCTCGCGGCCGTCGCGCTCTGCCTCGCGGCGACGGCATGCGGCGAGCGGACGGAGCCCGTCGGGCCGGCCGTTTCGCTCTACCCGATCACGGTTCGCGGCGCCGGCGACAAGCCGGTTGCGCTCGCCCGCCGGCCCAAGCGGATCGCCGTGCTCACGGCCGGCGGCGCCGAGCTCGTCGAGGCCCTGGGCGCAGGCGAGCGCCTCGTCGCCGCTCCTGGGAGCGTCGCACGAAGCCTCGGCACGCACGCCGTCTCGGTCGTCCAGCCGAGCGGCCTTGTCGACGTCGCCGCGGTCGCCGCGGTTCGACCCGACGTCGTCGTCGCAGCGCCCGACCTCGACGCAGGCGAGCTCGCCGAGCTCGACCGGCGAAGCAACGCGCCGATCTATCTCCAGCCCGACCGCTCGCTCCGGGACGTCCGCCGCGCCGCCCTCGAGCTCGGACTGCTGGTCGGCAAGCCCGTGGCGGCGCGGCGTCTCGCCTCGTCGCTTGCCGACCGGGCAGCCAAGATCGAGCGCGCGGTCGCGCCCCTCCCGCGCGTGCGGGTGTTCGTCGATGCCGGCTTTCTGACGCCGCCCGCTCCCGACTCGCTCGTCGCCGACCTCGTGCGACGCGCAGGCGGCGACGTCGTCGCACCCGACGGCGGATCGACGCCGCTCGCGCCCTGCCGAGTCGTCGCCCTCTCGCCGGACGTCGTCGTCCGCCTCGTCGACGAGGACTCGCCGCGGCCGCCGCGGCGTCAGTTCCGTCGCTGCCGGCGCGGAGCGAGCGCGACCCCGAAGGTCGCGATGGTTCCCTCCGACCTCGTCACGCGGGCCGGGCCGAAGGTGGCCGACGGGCTCGCGGCGCTCGCTCGCGTGCTCCACCCGGATGCGCGACTCTGATGCGCTCGCCGCGGCGACCGTGGACGCGTTCGGGACGACGCTCGAGCTTCGAGATCCGGTGCCGCGCCTCCGCACCGCGCTTGCCGAGCGGGGGATACGGCGAAGCGACGCCGCGGTCGCAGCCGCTTTCGCCGCGGAAGCCGCGCACTACGTCCCGCGCGCACACCTCGGGCGCGACGCCGGGTCCTTGGCCGCGCTCCGGCGCGAGTGCGTCGGGGTCTTCCTCGCCGAGCTTTCGGTACGCGAGCTCGATCCAGCCGAGTTCGCCCCCGCATTCGTCGAAGCTCTCGAGTTTCGGGCGCTCGCGGGTGCCCCGCAGGCGCTCGCCCGACTTCGCGCCGCCGGGCTCGCCCTCGCGTGCGTCGCGAACTGGGACTCCACTCTTCCCGACGCGCTTGCGCGCGCGGGACTGGAAGAGGCGTTCGACGTCGTCGTCTCGTCGGCGGAAGCGGGGGCGCCGAAGCCCGATCCACGCCCCTTCCGGCTTGCTCTCGAGCGTCTCGGCGTCGAGCCGGCGCAGGCGCTCCACATCGGCGACGACGAGGTCGACCGCGTCGGAGCCGCGGCGGCTGGGCTCGCCTTCGAGCCCGTGCCGCTCGCGACGCTCCCCGCTCGGCTGGGACTCGCGGGATGAGCGAGCGGGCCACGGAATCTCCGAGCGACTCCTCCGCGTCTCCGTAGGCTGTGAAGATGTCGACGACCTCTGCTCCAACTTCGACCGCGCCCGCGCGCGCGCCCAAGCGGGCGCTCGCTCTCGCGGCCTGGGTGGTGCTCGCCGCCGGCCAGATCGCCCTCGTCTACTCGGCGAACTACGCGGTCGACGAGACGGAGACGGGCGGGCTCGAGCCGTTCTACGAGTACCGGACGGCGATCTGGAACACGGTCGCATACGCCGTCCTCGCCGGCCTCACGGTCGCGATCGCGCGGCTTCTCGCCCACCCGACCGGCGCGCTCGGACTCCGTCCGTTCGCGCACCGGTGGGTCTGGGCCGCGATCGGCGTCGTCGTCGCGGCCGGGGTTCTGACCGCGGTGATCGCGATCGCAAGCGGTGTCGACGCGGGCGAGGAGCAGGGCTACCTCCCCGACACGTGGCGACCCGACCGCGCCGGCGCCGTCGTCGCAAACGCCGTCGTCGCCGTCGCGGTCGCGCCGCTCGTCGAGGAGCTCTTCTTCCGCGGCCTCGGCGTCTCCGTCCTCTCCGTGCTCGGAAGCATGGCCGCGGTCGTCGTCTCCGGGCTCGCGTTCGCCCTCGCCCACGGCCTCCTCGTCGGCCTCGCCCCACTCGCTCTCTTCGGCGTCGGGCTCGCCTGGGTTCGCTTCCGCTCGCGGAGCGTCTGGCCCGGCTTCATCGCGCACGCGCTCTACAACGGCGCCGCCCTCACGCTTGGGCTCCTCTGCCTCTCGAATCCCACCTGCCGAGGCGAGGCGGCAGCACTCTTCTGACGAGCCCTCTCTTGTCGATCGAGGCGCGGGCGTCGTTTCCGTAACCTGACCCCGTGTCCCCGGACGAAGCGAGCGCCGACCCCGTCGTCCGCCAGCTCCGCGAGCAGATCTCGGACAACGACCTCGCGATCGTCGAGGCGATCAACCACCGGCTGAAGCTCGTCTCAAGGCTCAAGGAGTACAAATCGTCGCGCGGCTTCGAGTTCGTCGACCACGCGCGCGAGGATTGGATGGTGAGCTACCTGACGCGGGCGAACCGCGGCCCGCTCACGAGCGAGGGCCTGCGGGAGATCTTCGAGGAGATCCTCGACCTCACGAAGCGCGAGGTGGCGAGGCAAGAGGAGGCGCGAGCGAAGACCGGCGAGGTCGGCTAGCCCTCGGTGGAGAAATCCTCGGGCTTCACCTCGTCGAGAAACCTCTTGAACTCCTCGACGACCTTCTCCTCGTTCACGTCCTCGTGCTCGAACTCGATCGCGCTCTCCTCGATCACCGAGTCGGCTGCGTAGATCGGTGCGTCGGCACGGACGGCGAGCGCGATCGCATCGCTGGGGCGCGAGTCGACCTCGATCTCCGAACCGTCGACCGAGATCGTGATCAAGGCGAAGAACGTGTTCTCGCGAAGCTCCGTGACGGCGATTCGGACGACGCGCGCCTCGAGCTGCGCGAGCATGTCGGTGAAAAGATCGTGCGTCATCGGCCTGGGCGGGCTCGCGCCTTGGAGCTTCATGAGGATCGCCGCTGCCTCGGGGTGCCCAATCCAGATGGGCAGGAACTTGTTCCCGTCGGCCGTCTTGAGGAGGACGATCGGCTGCTTGCCGACCATGTCGAAGCTGACCCCATAGATGACCATCTCATGCACCGCGTCGCGCCCTCGGACAGGATTGTAGTGGTGCCGGTCGCGACCCGAACCGGTTCCGGATCGCCCGGGAGGGCAGCCCAAAGTGGGCGATCCTGGATTCGAACCAGGGACCTCCGCCTTATCAGAGCGGCGCTCTAACCGACTGAGCTAATCGCCCGACGCGCCGGATTGTAGCCGTGCCCTCGCGGCGTCGGGCGGCAGAGCTCGGCGTAGCGCTCGGCCGCTTCCAGGAAAGGCTCGCGAGCGATCGCGAGAAGCCAGGAGCGCGTCTCGTCGTTCAGGCGGCCGTCGCATTCGACCGCGCGCGTGAACGCTCCCAGGCGGCCGCGCTCGGCAAGGCGCGCCAACCGAAGGACGACGTCGCGCAGGTCAACGTCTTCGTCGATCGCGTCCAGCGCGTCGAGCTCGTGGACAAAGGCGGCAACCACGGCAGAGAGAGAACGCCGTTCGGTCGCGTTCGGTTACGCGGCGCGGCGTCTGAGGATCGATTCCAGCGCCTCGACGATCTCCGCGAGCTCGGTCTCGTCGGCGAAGGCGATCTCGAGCCGCGCGGCGGCGATGCGAGTGGGGAAGCCGGTCGCGCGCTCGGCGGCCGTGCGGGCGCGCTCGGCCAGTGCCGGGTCAACCTTCGACGCCTTGCGCGGCTTCGTCCTCGCGCCCGCCCAGCGGGCGGCGCGCTCCGCTGCGCGAACCGACATGCCG
>JALZGN010000252.1 GCA_030861005.1 Actinomycetota bacterium | reverse complement strand
CCCCCGACTATTCGTAGCCGAGCTCCCGCAGGCGCTCGATCATTCGGGCCTCGTCCTCCTTCGAGTACGCGGGCGCGGGAGGAGGAGGCCGGGAGGAAGCGGCGACGGGACGGCGCTCAGACGCCACCAGGGGATCCAGGATCGCCTCGAGAGGCGGCGCGTCCATCGCGGCCGAGACCCCGTGCAGCGCGAGGAGCGTCGCCGGCATCTGCGTTATCTCCGACCCCTCGGGAACATCGGCGAGCTGGATACCGGGACCGGCGGCTGCGAGGATTCCCGTCCTCGCGTGGTGTCCGGAGAAACCCGCTCCTCCGTGCGTGTGCGGGCGCTCGTTCCGCGCGAACGCATCCGGCCAGAGCCGTCGGGACGAATCGACGTGGATGCGCTCGTCTCGGGGGAGGATCATGAGCTCCGGGCCCTTGTCGACGAAGGCGCCTCTGAAGAGCTCGTCCTTCCATCTCACCTCGAACGCGGGCTCGCCAGTCTCGGGATGGGCGATTTCCGCGAGCGCGTCCGCCAGTTCGCGCGCGAAAGAGCGGTCCCGAATCGCGCCCGTCTCCTCCCCGAGGTAGATCTGACCGCCGTACCCGAAGGAGTAGGCGCGCGTCGCGGCCGTGTCGATCTCGGCAAACGGGGCGTCGGACCCGTCCAGCTCAGCCGGTTCGGCCGCCCTCCCGGCCGTCTCGCCGGCGAGGAGGCGCTGCTCGTCCAGCTCGCTCCGCGGCTCCGGCCGCGCTCCTCCGCGCTCGCCTGGGCGGTAGCGCAGGTAGCCGGCTTCCTCCAGCCACCGGTTCGCCCGGAAGAGCCAGTGGGTCGGCTTCATCCCGTGATCCGAAAGCACGAGCACCGCCGGTTCCTCGCCGTAGAGCCACTCCGCCTGCTCGATCAGAGCTCCGCAGGCGCGGTCCACGGCCTCGTAGACCCGGACGAGCTCGTCTCCGGGTCCATCGACCGCGTGCGCGGGGTGGGTGGAGTCGAGACGGTGCCAGGCGAGGTGACCGGCAATGTCCGAGCTCATGAAGTCGACGCAGAGGAGGGCGAGGTCCGGCTCGAGCTCGAGGCAGAGGAAGCAGACATCGGCGATCTGGTCCACGTGATTCACGAGCTTCTCCGCCAAGACGCCGTAGTCGCCGCGCCAGCCGGTCGGCTGCGGGGCGGCGACGAGATCCGGATGGGCGGCGAGGATCGCGTTTCGCGCGGGGAGGGGGACGATCTCCGGTCGCTGGGGGCCGCCGAACCCGGTGACCAGCACGCCGCTCACCGACTCCGGCGGATGCGTGAACGGGATCGTCACGTAGGCGGAGCGAAGGTCGGCGGCTTCCAGGAGGCGCCAGAGCGGCGTGCCGGCTCGGGTCGCGGCGCTTTCGAGCGTGCCCCCACGGCGGCTCGGATTCGACCTGAAGCCGAAGATCCCGTGGCCGCCGGGATTCAGCCCGGTCAGGAACGAGGACCAGGCGGTCGGGGTGAAGGCCGGGAGCGTCGAGCGAAGCGGCCCGAACGTCCCTTCCCGGGCGAGTCGCGAGACCGTCGGCAGCCTGCCTCGAGCGAGCAAGTCCTGCACGAGATCGTGGTCGGCCCCGTCGAGGCCGATAGCGAGGACCCGCATCGTTCGGACGATAGACGGCGACGATCCCGCGTTCGATGGCGTCTCGGGCGCTCGTGATCGGCCTCGACTCGGCGCCGCCCGAGCTTCTCTTCGAGCGCTGGCGCGACGAGCTTCCGACGATTCGCGCCCTTGCCGAGCGGGGGACGTACGGGATCCTTCGGAGCTGCGATCCTCCGATCACCGTTCCGGCCTGGGCGAGCATGACCTCGTCGCGAAGCCCCGGCGTTCTCGGTTTCTATGGTTTCCGCAATCGCCGGAGCCGGAGTTACGACGATCTCGCGATCGCCGACTCGCGCTCGGTGCAGGTTCCGCGGATTTGGGATCTCCTCTCGGCTCGCCGCCGCCCGGTCGTCGTCCTCGGGGTGCCGCAGACGTACCCCGTTTCCCGCGTATGCGGCGTGATGGTCGCGGGCATCGTCACCCCAGTACGCGACCGGGTGCAGTACACGTACCCGGCGGAGCTCCAGAAGGAGATAGAAGAGCTCGTCGGGCGGTACCTGGTCGACGTCGAGGAGTTTCGCACCGAGGACAAGGACGGCCTGCTCGCGGCGATCGAAGAGATGACCGAGAAGCGATTCGCCGTCGCGGAGCATCTTCTCGCGACGCGCCCGTGGGATCTCTTCTTCATGGTCGAAATCGGCCCCGACCGCCTGCACCACGGCTTCTGGCGCTTCTTCGACCCCGATCATCGACTCTACGAGCCGGGAAACCGATTCGAGCGGGCAGCACTCGATTACTACCGTCGCCTCGACGAGAAGCTCGCCCGCCTCCTTCGCTTCGCGGACGACGACACGGCTGTGCTCGTCGTCTCCGATCACGGGGCGAAGCGAATGGAAGGCGGCATCTGCGTGAACGAGTGGCTGCGGCGGGAGGGCTATCTCGTCCTGAAGCAGGACCCGCTGGGGCCGACCCGGTTCTCGCCGGACCTCGTCGATTGGTCCCGAACGAGGGCGTGGGGCGAGGGTGGCTACTACTGCCGGCTCTTCCTGAACGTCGCCGGCCGGGAGCCGGAAGGCGCGGTTTCCGGAAGCGACTACGAACGGCTCCGGACCGAGCTGAAGGGGAAGATCGAAGCGCTCGGAGATCCGCAGGGCCGGCCGATCGGGACGATCGCTCACCGCCCCGAGGAGCTCTACCGCGCGCGGAACGGAATCCCACCCGATCTACTCGTCTACTTCGGCAACCTCCGCTGGCGGAGTCTCGGACAGGTCGGGACGGACGCGATCCACGCCTTCGAGAACGACACCGGGCCGGACGATGCGAACCACGCGCACGAGGGGGTGTACGTTCTCGCGTCCAAGGACGTTCCGCCTGGGCCTGGGGAGGAGCGAGACCTGCGAGACATCGCGCCGACGGTCCTCCACCTCCTCGGTGAGCAGATTCCCGCCGAGATGGAGGGCCGTCCGCTGACGTCGTAGTTCGCGGCGTTCGCACTCCGCTTCGGCGCGTCGCCGGCCTGCCTGGCCAAAAAGGAGAAAGCCCCGTAGTTGGGGCTTTCGCCGTCGCGCCCGGGAGGATTCGAACCTCCGACCCGCGGATTAGAAGTCCGCCGCTCTGTCCCCTGAGCTACGGGCGCCTGGGGCGAAAGTAGCATCGCCCCGGCTACCATGGATCGAGCCGCGGTGGCGGTAGCTCAGCTGGTAGAGCCCCGGGTTGTGGTCCCGGTGGTCGGGGGTTCGAGTCCCCTCCGCCACCCCTCGCTCAAACGCCGGTCAGCGCGGTGCGCCCGTCTCAGCTCGAGCGCTCTCGCCACGTCCGTCAGCGACAGCAGGCCGACGAGGCGCTCGCCGTGGAGGACGAGGCCCCGGCGAACGTCGCTCTCGGAGAGCTCGGCCGCCGCGTCGAGAAGCTCGTCGTCGGCGGCCAGCACCGGGGTGCGTTCGCGAGGAAGCATGCATTCGCGCACGCGTCGCGCGTCCCACTCTCGGCGTGGCACGGCCGCGACGCAGCGAAACGGGAGGAGCCCGAGCGCGCGGCCGTTCTCGACGACCGGATAGGTCGTGAAGTGGCGGTTCCAGGCGATCCGGTCCATGAAGTCGCCGAGCGTGACGTCCGGGGCGGTCGTGACCGGGTCGCGCACCATGAGGTCGCGGACGCGGAGGCCGCCGAGCGCCTGGCGCGTCACCGTGTAGCGATCCTCGGCAGCGGCGGCGCCGAGGAGGAACCAGCCGATGAACGCGAGCCATGCTCCGCTGAAGACGCCCTGGAAGATGAGGAGGAAGAGGCCCGCGGCGATGAAGAGGTAGCCGAAGGCGCGTCCGATCCACGCCGCCACTCGCGTCGCCCACGCGAAGCTCCCCCGGGCACTCCAGAGAGCCGAGCGGAGGACGCGACCGCCGTCGAGCGGCAGCGCGGGGAGGAGGTTGAAGACGAGCAAGACGAGGTTGATGTAGCCGAGCCAGGCGAGAACGCCGTCGGCCGCCTCGGGGAGGCCCGCAAGCCACGCGAGGAGGACGAACACGACGCCGAGCGCGAGCGAGACGAGCGGGCCGGCGATCGCGATCCGGAATTCGGCGCCGGCGCTCGGGAACATCCCGCGGAACCGGGCGACGCCGCCGAAGAGCCAGAGGGTGATCCCGTCGATCTCCATCCCCTCGCGTCGCGCGACGAGGGCGTGGCCGTACTCGTGGAGAAGGAGGGACACGAAGAACGCGATCGCGGCGACCACGGCCATCGTCGCGTACGCGCCGGTCGCGAGACCGGGGTTCGTCTCCGGAAAGATCCCGCTGTAGAGCGTCCAGACGATGAGCGCGAAGACGACGAGCCAGCTCCAGTTGACGCCGACCTGGATGCCCGCGAAGCGACCGATCGTGAAGCTGTCTTTCACCGCGCCTTTCGCGCCTGCCGGATCGCCCTTCCGGCTGCCTTCGCGACCGAGGGGCCGTGCTTTCGCGCGGTCGACCCGGCCGTTCGCACCACCCTCCGGCGCTGCTCGCGCGGGATGAGCTTCCAGCCCCGTCGGGCGAGGAACAGGAGCTTCCACATCTCAGGCCTCCCTTGCCGATTCCAAGAGCGTGATCGCCTCCTCGAACGTGCCGTGCGGCTGCGCGCCCATCACGAGGAGCCGATCGTCGAGAACGAACGCGGGGATCGCGCTGATCCCGTGCGCGTGTGCACGCCGGGTCGAGGCAAGGACGCGATCCACGTACTCGTCGTCCGCCGCCGCCCGCTCGGCGGCCGCCCGGTCAAGACCGGCCTCGCTCACGAGGTCGAAGAGGACGTCGTCATCGCCGAGGTCCGCAGCCTCGGACCAGTACGCATGCATGAGCCGCGAGTGGATGGGCTCGTGGAGCCCGCGCTCGCGGGCGAGCTCGGTGACGGCGAGCGCGCGGCGTGAGTTCGGGATCCGGGGCGGCGGGTGGTAGCGAAGGCCGGCCGCTTCGATCACCCGTCGCGTTCGCTCGTGGACGTCGGGTCCGTAACGTCCCTCCAGCTGAGACCGCGGAACGCCCTCGGCTGGATACTCGGGGTGGAGGTCGAACGGCAGCCATTCCACCTGCGCGCCGAACCGGCGCGCGAGCCACTCCGCCCGCTCGAGGCCGACGTAGCAAAACGGTCATATGTAGTCGCTCCAGATCCGAACCAGGTGTCGCGACATGACCGAAGTCTGCCCGTCGCTAGCCCCAGCGGAACCCCGTGGCGTGCGCGGCGAGCGGAAGCGGGGGCTCGGGAAGTGCCGGCGGCGGCTCGGGTTCGTTGAAGCCTCCGGGAGCGACGTCGTTCGGCGCGTCCGGATGGAAGAGGGAAGCGAGGTACTGAATCTGGCCGCGTCCGGGGCCGAGCTCGAACTGGCCACCGCCGTAGCCGCCGATGCCTCGGGCCTCGCAGTAGTCGTACGCGTCGAAGAGGGCGCGGAGAGTCGCGAAGCGGGAGGGCTTCACGTTGACGGTCCGCGGGGGAAAGGGGAGCGCTTCGATGTCCGCGACCGAGTGAATCGGAGCATCCCAGGTGATCCGGTCGCGGTGGCCGGCGAGCAGCGGCTCGGTCTCGGGCGTCAAGGCGGGGTCTTCGAGCCAGGCGGTCGGGAACGCTCGAACGACGCGCTCGTAGAGGGCGGGGTCGGGAGGCTGATCGACGACCGTACCCACGTACGCACCCTTGAGATCGATCGAGTCGACCACGCCGAGCGCCGCGAGCTCGGCGACCAGCTCGTCGTCCCACGAGCTCGTCGCGTCGAGCTTGAAGCGAAGCCGGGGGTAGCGCGCAAGCAGCCGTCGGACGCGCTCGGGAGACGGCGGCTCGCCCAGGCGGAGTGAGACAACGAACGTGACCGGACGCGGCGCACGGCCGAGCGTGTCCGCGAGCGAGCGGTTCGCCTGCCGGAGGGCGAGGTCCAGGGCGGCGCTCTCGAACGCCCACCGGCGGTATGCCCGGAAGTCCGGGCGGACGGGCGGGCGGGGGAAGAGGTCGAGGTCGTCGAGCCGTTCCGAGAAGCTCGCGAGGGTGAAGCGGCCGGCGAGCGGAAGCCGCGCGCCTGCGTCCTGGAGCACGGCGTGGTCCTCGTCCGCGTAGGTGACGTCCTCGCCGATCCCTTCGTGGCCGGCTCCCGCGAGTCGGATCACCGTCGTCCGGCGCGCGAACCCGCTCGAGACCTCCTTCGCAAGGCCCGCGAGCGTGTAGCCGTCGATCACGAGCGGAACGCCGGAGAACCGCTCGTACGTCCGAGGTTTGTCCAGAGTATGTCTCGGGTATTCCGTCGCGAGGCGCCGGGTAGTACGCGCAAGGAGAAAAGCGGAAGCGAAGGAGGAAGCGTTGCAGACGATCGAGCAGTCCGTCGAGGTGAACGTCCCGGTTAGCACCGCGTACAACCAGTGGACGCAGTTCGAGGAGTTTCCCCGCTTCATGGAAGGAGTCGAGTCGGTCACCCAGCTCGACGACACCCACTTGCGATGGGTGGCGGAGATCGCGGGCAAGCGGCACGAGTGGGAGGCGGAGATCAGCGAGCAGCGGCCCGACGAGCGGGTCGCGTGGAGGTCGATCGACGGCAAGACGAACGCCGGCGTCGTCACCTTCCACCGGATCGACGACGCGACGACGCGGATCATGCTCCAGATGGACTGGGAGCCCGAGGGGGCGGTTGAACGAGCAGGCGCCGCGGCCGGCGCCGACGAGCGCCGCGTCAAGGGCGACCTCGAGCGGTTCAAGGAGATGATCGAGAGCCGCGGCCAGGAGACAGGCGCCTGGCGCGGTGAGGTGGAGCAGGGCCAGAACTTCCGCTAAGGAGCCGTGACCGGGTCGACGACGCGTCAACCGACCCGGCGCCCGTAGCCGAGGCGAAGAGCGGAGGGCCGTTCGCGGCCCTCCGCTCGTTAGGCGGTCCGCTGAGCGCTACCTGACCTTGAGAACCCAAAGCCCGCTGTTGATGTCGGAAGCGAGCACGTAGTTCCGATACGGGAAGACCCCCCAGACGAACGGGAAAGCGGGATTCTCGCTCGGGGGAAGGTCGAGGAAGTATGGGCCGAAGTACCCCATCGGGTCGGCGGTCGCCGGGGGGACGAACTGCGCGATCACCCGCGGCGTGGCCGGCCGCGAGATCTTGGCGACAACGACGCCCTCCGAGTACCAGGAGAAGTACGCCCGGCTCCCCCGCACTTTGGGGTCGTGGACGCTGAAGAAGCCGAGCGGCGCCGGGAGGCGCCTCGTCGTCGGCAGGGCCAGCGTTCCGATTTGGACCGGGTTCGCGGGATCCTTGACGTCGAAGAAGCGCGCAAAACCCCAACCCGCTTCCGTCCCTTCCCCCGGCTCGGGGTCGAAGTCCTCGTCGGTCTGGATCAAGATCCTGCCGCCCTTCGCGAGCCAGGTCGAATGCGCGTTCCCCTCGGCCTCCGACGGGTACCTCGTCCGCCCGAGGAAACGAGGATGGGCCGGATCCGAGATGTCGAGGATCACCGTGCCGAGATCCCAATAGGAGAGGTAGGCCCGCGTCGCGGTGCGGTTCGTGATGACCGAATGGACGAAGCTAGCGGCGAACTCGTTCCCCTGCCCGGTCGTGGGGTCGACGCCGAGCTCGGCCCACGCGCCCCACTCCCCGACCTTGACCGGGTTGCGCGGGTCGGAGACGTCGATGATCCGGAAGTCGGGCTCCCCAGGGGTCATCGCCGAGAACGTGTCGGGGTCGAAGTCCGGCGACGTGGTCAGCTCGGAGAAAATCACCGCGGTGTAGACGTACGCCCTGTTCCCCGGCGCGGCCAGCCAGATCTCGTGGGAGCCCCCCGCGTTCGGTGTCTCGTAGAGCGCGAGGCGACGCGGGTGAGTCGGGTCGGTCACGTCCCAGAGGCCGAACCCCGTGAAGCCGCGCTCCGAGCAGCTCTGGATGCTGACGGCGGCCACGTCGCCGGTGAAGGCGCGCGTGTTGACGTGGCGGACGATCACCTTCTCCGTCCACGACCCGTCGAGCTTGCGCCCCGACGCGAACGTCGCCACCCGAACCGGGTGCCGCGGTCGGTGGAGGCTGTACACGCGGACGCCGAGCGACGGACAGAAGTCGAGCCCCGTCTCGGTATCTTCGAACGCACCCCAACTTGCCAGGTAGGCGAACCCGCGGTGAGCGACGACGTCGGCGTTGAAGCCGCGTCCGGGGTCCACGTGGCCGAGCACCAGGACGTCCTTTCGCCGCAAGCGGGACTTGTGGCTCGAGCGCGACCGCTTGCCGGGTTTCGTCGACGCCTTCGCGGGCTTCGCAGCGTCGCGCGCTCGCAGGAGGCCGACTTGCGGCTGGTCCGTCGCTCGCGCGTCCGTGGCGGCAGCAGCGGGAAACGGGACAACCGCGGTCACGGCGAGAGCAAGGACGAAGAGCACCGATCTGCGCATCACGAGTCCTCCTTCGGGTCGCCGCGGCAGATTCTCGCACCCCCGTCCGCAACGTGGAAACAGCCCGAGCGTCGGCCACGTCGATACGTTGTCTCCGGTGCGCGCTACGTCTTTGCTTCGTTCGGGTTGAGCTATCGACCGGCGAGGTCGTGCTTCGTGTCGTTGACGAGTACGAGAAAGGCCGAGGCGTTCCGCTCCCTCCACGCGGGCGAACCGTTCGTCATCCCGAATCCCTGGGACGCGGGCTCTGCTCGTGTGCTCGCTGCGCTCGGCTTTCCCGCCCTCGCGACGACCAGCTCCGGGTTCGCCTTCACGCTCGGGCGCCTCGACGGCGCCGCCACGCTCGACGAGGTGGTCGCCCACGTCTCCGCCCTCGCGCGCGCGACCGAGCTGCCACTCTCGGTCGACCTCGAGCACGGCCACGGCCCCGACCCCGGCGCCGCGATCAACCGCGTCGCCGAGGCGGGCGCGGTCGGCGCCTCGATCGAGGACTGGGACGGCGCCCGGCTCTACGGGTTCGACGAGGCGGTCGAGCGGGTCAGTGCCGCGGTGGACGCGGCGGGCGCGCTCGCTTTTCCCTTCACGTTGACCGCGCGGGCCGAGAACCATCTCCGTGGCAATCCTGACCTCGACGACACGATCGCGCGCCTGCAGGCGTTCGCAGCCGCGGGCGCGGACGTCGTCTATGCCCCCGGGCTGCAGACACTCGAGGAGATCCGCGCCGTCTGCCGCGCCGTCGGGAAGCCGGTCAACGTCCTCGCGCGGCCGAACCTCACCTTCGCCGAGCTGGCCGGCGCCGGCGCCCAGCGGGTGAGCGTCGGCGGGTCACTCACGTGGGCGGCGGTGCACGCGCTCGCCGAGGCGGCGACCGCGATCCGCGACCGTGGCGACTTCTCGCTCCTCCGCCCGAGCCCGCCGCTCGGCGAGTGGTTCACGCCCGGCTGATCTCACTCGGCCACTTCGTGCGTCGAAAGCCAGCTGCTCGCGACGCGTTTCTTGGCTCTCGTCAGCCAGGCGTCGACGACGAGTTCGCGGAGCTCCTCGCGGTCGATCTGCTCGAGATCCGCGATCCGCATCAGGACGGCGGCGTAGCCGTGCCAGTGCGGCGTCGTGAAGAAGAGCCCGCGCGGGTCGGCGAGCAGGAGTTCCTTCACGTCGAGGTCGGGGACTCGGAAGACGAGCACGTCGTCGAGCCGCTCGCCGCTCTCCGGGTCGATCGCGTCGCGCCGCGGCCTGCGGTGGAAGCAGAAGATCTTGCCGTGGACGAAGTACGTCGGCCGGCCGTCGTCCGAGACCTCCTTCCTCGTCTCCGGCAGCGCGAGCGCGAGTCCTTCGAGGTCCGCCATCGTCGCCACGGCGACAATTTCACCAGGATGTCCGCCGGGTCGCAGCCCTCGCTAGTCGTGAAGCCACGGGGCGAAGGAGATGCCGATCACAGCGCCCTCGACCGACTGGAGGCGCGCGACGGTCTGGCCCCACGGCTCCTCGCGCGCCTCGTGAAGGAGGGTGAAGCCTTTTGCGCGGAGCTCCTCGGCCGCTGCCTGGACCGCGCGTGCATCCTCGACCTCGAACTCGAGGCTCACCTGGGGCAGCGGCCGTTCGTCCGGCCACTCGGCGCTGCCGAAGCACGCTTCCGCGGCCTGGGCGAGCGGCCAGACGCCGAAGTGTTTGCTGCCGGGGATTCGCTCGCTGTGGAAGTAGTCGTCCCCTGGTCTTGCCTCGAGGGGCAGCCCGAGGGCGTCGACGAAGAGCTCGCGGCTCTTCGCCGGATCGGGGGCGATCACGCTGACGCTGGCGATGAACTGGACGTCCATGACGAGAAACCTCCCTTCGCGGTTGGCGCCGGCCTTGTCCCGCGGGCGCTTGCGCCGTTGGCGCCCCAGGTTGTAGCTGTCGACGAGCGGAGTCGCGAGACGAACGGCAGGAGCGGCGCGGGGTGAGCACCTCCGAGCTTCGCGTAGGACGTCGGCGCAGCCGGATTCGGCGAGCTACCCGGCGAGTCCGGGTAAGAGATGGCGGTGGGGGCGATCATCGGCGCGCCCGCGTCGCCTACCGGTGGTGACTTCGCTCGTAGGCGGCCGCGGCGCGTGACACTCCGCGGAGGGGATGAGAGGACGCGATGAGCGCGGACGAGCACGGCGGACACGAGGGGCGCCGCGACGGCGACGGCGCGGGCGGGATTGTCGTTCTCCACGTCGGCAACCTCCACTACGCGTCGGAGAAGGGAGTCGTCGAGCGTGTGCTCTGCGCGCGCCCCGGGGTGAAGCACGTGGAGGCAAACCCGGTCGCCCAGACGGCGACCGTGGAATACGACTCGAAAGCGACGTCGGTCGAGGCCCTGCGTCGGTGGGTCGAGGAGTGCGGCTATCACTGCGCCGGGCGCTCCGTCCCCGGACACGTCTGCGACCCGCTCGCCGAAGAGGTTCGCGACGCGCCGACGCGCGACCACGCGGCCGCCGAACGGGCCGAGCACGCCCATGGCCGTGGGCACGGCGGCCATGCGGGGATGTCGATGGCGGCGATGGTGCGCGACATGCGAAACCGCTTCCTCGTCGCGCTCGTCTTCGCGGTCCTGATCGCCATCTGGTCGCCGATGGGCGAGTCGCTTTTCGGGACGACGCCGCCGACGCCGTTCGGGATCGGCGACGACCTCTGGCAGTTCTTCCTCAGCCTGCCGGTCGTCTTCTACTCGTCGACCATCTTCTTCGCCGGCGCCTGGAGGGCGCTGCGGGCGAGAACGCTCGACATGATGGTCTTGGTCGCGGTCGCGATCGGAACGGCGTTCGCCTACTCGGTGGCCGCCACCTTCTGGATCGAGGGTGACGTCTTCTACGAGGCGGCCGCGTTCCTGGCCGCGTTCGTGCTCCTCGGCCACTGGTTCGAGATGCGCGCCCGCGGCGGCGCGAATGACGCCGTGCGCGCGCTCTTGGACCTCGCCCCGCCGAAGGCGATCGTCATCCGCGACGGCAAGGAGGTGGAGGTGGCGACGGCGGACGTGCAAGTCGGCGACCTGCTCCTCGTCCGCCCGGGCGCCAAGGTGGCGGTCGACGCCGAGGTCGTCGAGGGCGAGAGCTCGGCGGACGAGTCGATGGTGACGGGCGAGTCGCTGCCGGTGAGCAAGAAGCCGGGCGACACGCTCGTCGGGGCGACGATCAACAAGCAGGGGACGCTCAGGGCGCGGGCGAGCGCGGTCGGCTCCGACACGGCGCTTGCGCAGATCGTCAAGCTCGTTCAGGAGGCGCAGAACTCGAAGGCGCCGGCGCAGCGGCTCGCGGACAAGGCGGCGTTCTGGCTCGTGCTCGTCGCCCTCGTCGGCGGGCTCGGCACCTTCCTCGTCTGGTGGGGAATCGTCGAGCGCGCGGTCCTCGACGCCCTCCTCTTTGCGATCACCGTCGTCGTCATCACCTGCCCGGACGCGCTCGGCCTCGCGACGCCGACCGCGATCATGGTCGGGACGGGACTCGGCGCGAGGCGAGGGATCCTGTTCAAGAACGCGGTCGCGATCGAGCAGGCGGCCTCGCTCGACACGGTCGTCCTCGACAAAACCGGCACGCTTACCCGCGGCGAGCCGGAGGTGGTCGCGATCGCCACCGCGAACCAGGTGGCGGAAGACGAGCTCCTGCGCTTGGTGGCGGCCGTCGAGCGCGAAAGCGAGCACCCGCTCGCGGAGGCGATCGTGAAAGCGGCCGAGGCACGCCGCCTCCAGGCGCCGCACGCGGAGCAGTTCGAGGCGCTCGCCGGACAGGGCGTGCGGGCGACGGTCGACGGGAGGCGCTTGGCGGTCGGGAACCGCGGCCTGCTCGAGCGCGAAGGCGTCGCGCTCGATGGTCTCGGCGCCCGTGCCGAGGAGCTCGCGGGCGAGGGGCGAACGGTCGTCCACGCCGCCCTCGACGGTCGCGCGGCCGGCCTGATCGCGGTCGCCGACGCCCCGCGCGAGACCGCGGCGGAGGCGATCGTCGCTCTGAAGGAGCTCGGGCTCCGCCCGGTCATGCTCACCGGCGATAACCGGGCGACCGCCGAACGGATCGCGAGTGCGCTCGGCATCGAGGAGGTGCTGGCCGAGGTCCTGCCGGCCGACAAGGCCGCCAAGGTGGCCGAGTTCCAGCAGCAGGGCCGGAGGGTGGCGATGGTCGGCGACGGTGTCAACGACGCCCCGGCGCTTGCGCAGGCCGACGTCGGACTCGCGATCGGCACCGGCACCGACGTCGCGATCGAGACCGCCGACGTCGTCCTCATCCGCTCCGATCCGCTCGACGTCGCGACCGCGGTCTCGATCGGGCGCGCCACCGTCCGGAAGATGCGCCAGAACCTCGGCTGGGCGGTCGGCTACAACTCGCTCGCTCTCCCGATCGCGGCTGGGGTCTTCGAGCCCTGGGGGCTCACGCTCCGACCGGAGATCGCGGCCATCTCCATGTCCGGCTCGAGCGTGCTCGTCGCCGTGAACGCGCTCGCCTTGAAGCGCCTCCGCTTGCCCTCGGGTTCGACCGCGGCCGAGAACCGGGACCGCTCGTGAAGACACCTTTCAGGTCGACGACGTCGAGGCGAAAGCGGCGAACTCCGGCGACGAGGTGTTCTCCGTCCCGGAGGTCGAAGACGAGGACTGGGGCGGGGGAGCGCACTTCCGGGATCCGGAGGGAACGATCTACCAGGTCGGCTGATACGTGATCGAGAGGGGATTCGCTGAAGTGCTGGAGCGGCCGCGGCCGCGTTACAAGCGTCACCCACCGGGACGATGGCTGCGGAACAAGAAGGACGCGGCGGGGACGCGGCGCGATCGTCGTAGAGATTCGGAAGGAGTCGAACCTCGGCAGGCAGATTCGAGGTCGCGAGCCGAAGGCCCAACGTGCAGGGAAGAAGGCGCTCGGAGGCGTCCCGCGCGCCAGTCCCGCCCAATTCGGCCGCTTCCACGCGGCCGCGAAATACCGTCTATCTCGCTACTGCGGCTTTGCGTATGCCGATGACGGTCCGAAATCGACCAGGACGGCCGGCTCGTCGCCGATGACCCACGCATCGTGCCCCGGCTCGATCCGAACGACGTCGCCGGGCCCGGCCTCGCCCTCGGTTCCGTCGTTCATGGCCACCCCCATCCGACCCGAGATCATGTAGAGGAAGTGCGGAGACTCGCAGCTTTCGGTCTGCGCGATCGGCTTCAGGTGGTCCGACCACCGCCAGCCGGGCTCGAACGTCCCCCGGAGCACCGTTCCCCCGCCGATGTTCACGACCTCGGCCTGCCCCTTGTCCACGAACGGCCTCGTCTCGTCCGGGGAATTCAGACTCTTGACCTCGATCCCAGCCATCGCCTCCTCCTTTCGCTGCTACAGCGGATCCTTTATCTCGCATTTAGGCGGAGTCGGTCAAGAGCAACCTTGTCGAGATGACGCACTCGCTCGCGAGCGTCCTCGCCGACCTCTTCGTCCCGCCTCGCCGTCGCGCTCGTGACGAGGCTCGGCGAGACGCGGCTAAGGGCAACGGGCGCGCCAGTTGCGCGCCAGTCCGCCTCCGTCAGGCGGATTGAGCGGTCGCGCAACCGAAGAACGGCCGGGGGCAGGCGCCAAGAACCTGCGCTACCGCGACGGATTCTGCTCAGAAGCGAGCGATGGCGGCTCTCGGCTCTCACCGGCTCCGCTGACGCGGTGAAGGGGCGTCCGCGGTCGGGTCCGCCTCGGGCGCCGACGCTAGTTGCCCTGTTTGTGCGGTCGACCGGCAACGGCGCAGGATTCCGCCGGCGCCGCCGCGAACAGCCGTCTCGTGTCGTCGCCGGAGCTCGTGCCGCGGCGAGGGGCGACGCTGCAGCCGCGCCACTTCGTAGTTATCGCGCCGGCGTTCCTCGCCTCGATCGTCACCGTGCTCACGCTCGGCGCCTCGCTCTCGGTCGAGCCGAGCGCCCGCGGCCGCCAGGCCGTAGCGCCCCAGGGCACGGAGCGGCGAGCGGCGCCCATCGCGCGGGTCACGATCACGGCGACCGGCGACATCGCGCTCGGCCGCGACGGCGTGCTCCCTTCCGACGGAGCGACGCTCTTCTCCGCGGTGCGACCCCTGCTCACCGGGGACATCGTGCTCGGGAACCTCGAGACGGCCCTCACGACCGCGGGTAAATCGAAATGCGGCGCGGGCCGCCCGAACTGCTTCGCGTTCCGGGCGCCCCCTTCCTCCGCGCGCGCGCTCAGGAATGCGGGCTTCACGGTCCTGAACCTCGCGAACAACCACAGCTTCGACTACGGGCCAGAGGGGGAGCGGGAGACCGTCGCCGCTCTCGAGCGGTTCGCCCTGCGCCACACGGGGCGCCCGGGCGAGATCGGTCGCGAGCGCGTCGGGCGCGTTCGGGTGGCGGTCCTCGGTTTCGCGCCCTACCCGTGGGCCCAGGACCTCCTCGACATACCGGGCGCGCAGCACCTCGTGCGCGAGGCGGACGCGGCGGCCGATCTCGTGGTCGTCACGATGCACGCCGGGGCGGAGGGCGCGGATCACACTGACGTCGCCGCCGGGCCCGAGACCTACCTCGGCGAGCCGCGGGGCGAGGTCGTCGCGTTCGCCCACGGCGTCGTCGACGCCGGCGCCGATCTCGTCGTGGGCCACGGCCCTCACGTTCTCCGCGGGGCCGAGTGGTACCGCGGGCGGCTGATCGCGTACAGCCTCGGCGACTTCGCCGGACACCACAACTTCTCGGTCGCCGGACCGCTCGGGACGAGCGCAATCCTGCGCGTGACCCTTCGTCCGGACGGCTCCTGGATCCGAGGCAAGCTCGTGGCGACGCGCCTCGTCGGTGCGGGAGAGGCGGTGCTGGATCCCGCTGGAGCCGCGCACGACGTCGTCCGGACCCTGTCCCGCGAGGACTTCGGGCCCCGGGGGATCCGCGTCGCCCCGGGCGGGCGTCTCTTGCCGCCGGCCTGAAGCGCCGCGGATACTCCGAGGTCAGTCGGGAAGCAGCGGCACCGAGAGGCCCTGGTCGCGGCCGAGCAGAACGGCGCGGATGACGGCGTTCGGCCCGAAGCGCTCGCGGATCTCGTCGAGCGCGGCGTCGAGCGCGGCGTGGTCTCGCCCGTCGAGCGGCAGCACGAGCTGCGTCCCGTGGTCATCCAGGTTGGCGACCGAGATCCCGACGAGCGTGAGTCCGTCGCGCTCGATCAGCGGCCTCGCGTCGGCCAGAAGCTGGCGCGTCGTCTCGAGAATCGTCCCGCTGTGTGCGGTCGCGCACGGGAGCGTGTGCGCGCGCGTCGCGCGGGAGAAGTCGCCGAAGCGCAGACGGAGCACCACCGTGCGGCCGGCTCGGCCGGCGACCCGCATTCGGCGCGTCACCCGCTCGACGAGACCGATCGCGATCGCGTCGATCGCGTCGGGCGACCTCGCGGCCCGGCCGAGGGCGCGCTGCGACCCGATCGACCGGCGCCGCCGGCGCGGATGAACCGGGCGAGGGTCGCGATTGTGGGCGAGGGCATGGAGGTGCCGGGCCTGAGCCCGGCCGACGATCGGGACGAGCGCCGCTTCCGAGAGTCGCGCCACGTGTCCCACCGTCGCGATCCCGCGGCTTCGAAGCTTCGTCGCGGTGACCGTGCCGACACCCGAGAGGTGCTCGATCGTGAGGGGGTGAAGGAACTCGAGTTCGCGATCGGGCGGAACGACGAGGAGACCGTCCGGCTTGGCGACGCCGCTCGCGACCTTGGCGAGGAACTTCGTTCTCGCGACGCCCACCGTGATCGGCAGGCCGACGCGCTCGCGGACCGTCACCCGCAACCGCGCGGCGATCTCCACCGGGGTTCCTGCGATCCGCCCGAGCCCGCGAACGTCCAGAAACGCCTCGTCGATCGAGAGGCCCTCGACGAGCGGCGTGGCGTCCTCGAACACGCGGTAGACAGCCTTGCTCGCTTCGGCATACGCCGCCATGCGAGGCGCGACGACGACCGCTCCTGGACAGAGCCGTCGCGCACGCGCCAGAGTCATCGCGGTCCGGACGCCGGCCGCCTTCGCCGCGTAGCTGGACGCGAGGACAACGCCGGCGCCGACGATGACCGGTCGACCCCGGAGGCGCGGGTCATCCCGCTGCTCGACGGACGCGTAGAACGCGTCGAGATCGGCATGGAGGATCGTCGCCTCGATGCGAACAAATGTTCGCAGATGGCGCGAGGCGGCGCCTCTTACGTTAGGGCTTCCCGTGGACTATTTCCAATGAATATCGGCAAGGCGTCGTGGTCGACCGCGTAAAGCGCGATGCGGATTTGGCGGGACGTCCACGAACTCCGTGTCGAGGAGCTTGCAGAAGTGCTCGAGCGGATCGCCCAGCGGCGTGGCACAAGCGTCGCCGAGTTCGACAACGCTCAGATCCGGCAACGCAGGTGCGGCGCAATCGCCCATATGGCCCCGGGAGGAGTCGAACCTCCGCGCGCAGATTCGAAGTCTGCCGCTCTATCCGCTGAGCTACGGGGCCCGCGACGAATTGTAGGTTCCGGTTTGCCGGTCTCGACTCGCCTCGGCGTTCGTTGGCTTCAGGCCTTCGCCGGCGCCTGGAGCTCGGCTTCGGCGGGTTTTCCTTCGCGGAGCTCGCGGCTCCGCTCGACCTCGGCGTTGATCTCGGCCCCGAGGAGGAGCGCGAGCGCCGAGAGCCAGAGCCACGTCAGCATTACGATCACGGCCGCGAGTGTCCCCCACGTCTTGTTGTAGGAGCCGAAGAGGCTTACGTACACGGCGAAGAGACCGGAGGCGGCGAGCCAGATCGCGACGGCAAGCACCGATCCGGGGGTGATGAAGTGCCAGCGGGGCTGCTCGACGTTCGGGCCGAGGTAGAGGATCCCGGCGAAGGCGAACGTGAGCCCCAGGAGGAGGACGGGCCACTGTGCCGTCCACCAGACCCACTTGAAGACCGACTCCGCTCCGATCTCGCCGCCGATCCAGCCCGAGAGCGCCGGCCCGAGGACGAGGAGGCCGAACGAGAGCGCGAAGGCGACGAGCATGAACACGAGCATCGCGAGCGCAGTCAGGCGCTGCTTGACGAACTTCCGTGTCTCCTTTCGTTCGTAGGTTCTGTTGAGGGCGCGCATGAGCGCGTTCATGGCGCCCGTCGCCGTCCAGAGCGCGAGGGCGAAGCCGAAAACGACCATGACGACGCCCCCGCTGCCGTTGTCCTGGAGCCGGCGGAGCTGGTCCTCGAGGAGCGTGATCGCCTCGGCGGGAACGACGCCGCGGAGCTTGTCGATCACGGTCGTGACCGCCCCCGGCCCCGCAAAGAGGCTGAAGAAGCCGACCGCGACCAGGAGCGCCGCCGGGATCGCGAGGAAGGTGTAGTAAGCGAGTGCCGCCGCGTTGTCGGTGATCGCGTCATCGATCGCCTCCTTCGCGGCGCGGATGACGATTGCCTTGTAGTCGCGCTTCGAGAGCTCGGGCAGGGTGGGGTCGCGGATCTCCGGCTCGGCTCGCTCGGGCTGGGGGGTCGGCGCGTCGTCTGGAACCCCACCGTCGCTCGGCGTCGGCCCCGACGACCACTCCCGAACCTGGGGCCTGCGTCCCGCCTTCTTTCGTCGAAAGAGCGGCATCACCCGACCTATTCCCGGACAACCAGCCTCTGACGCGGTCGTCCGGCACAATGCGTTCGCCCGCCCACGGTCGAACCAAAGGATGGTCGCGGGCGAGCCCGAGCGGGCGTGGCGGAACTGGAAGACGCGCCGGGTTTAGGTCCCGGTGGGCCTCAGGCCCTTGGAGGTTCGAGTCCTCTCGCCCGCACTACGCTCCTGAGCAGGCGTTTCTCTCATTTCCTCGTCGCCTCGGTGCCCGATAGGTGCCCAAACGTCAGGAAATGCGGTCGCCGGGAGGCGGGGCGAACGGCGCTCCCGCGGCCTCAAGGCCCCATGAGGCCCACCGCGGGCGCTTAGACGTCGTGCGGCCGACGAGCTCGCCGTGCATGTAGACGTTGCCGTCCACGTCGACCCACTGCGCTTCGCCGGTCGTCGGATCCTGTCCCCGCGCTCGCCGCAACTCGTCGACGAGGCGCCAGTACCGAAGCCGCGTCGCCTCGAGCTCCCGAACGAGCTCGTCCTCTCGCGACCGTGCTCGGTAGGCGCGCTGGCGACAGGCGGCCGCGCAATACCTCGAGTCGGACCGCTTCGGCCGAAACCTTCTACCGCAGCTGGCGCACGTCATTTAGCCGTAACGAAGCGTAACGGCGTCAGCGGGCGTCTGCGGCCACCCGACAAGAGGCGTCCCACGCGTCGAGGAGGACTCGCTCCTGCTCCTCGGCGTCGGGCGCGAGGTGTCCGTACGTGGCGTCGATCATCGCGAGCGACGTTCCCATCCGGCGCGAGAGGGCGAAGAGAGAGACGCCGGCCGCGAGCGACCACGTGGCGTAGGTGTGCCGGCAGTCGTAGATCCGCCGATGCTCGATGCCGGCGGCGCGAAGGGCAGGCGTCCAGTGGGCGCGCCGCCACTTCCCGAGCTCGATATAGCCGCCTCTCGCAGCCGGAAAGAGGAGGGGGGAGTCCAGACGTGGCGGGAGGGCTTCCAGGGCGTCCAGGACGCGCTGGCGAAGCGGGACGCGCCTTCGCTGGCGGCTTGTCTTCGCGCACTGCTTGAGGTGGCCCTGGGTGTAGACGCGCTCGACGGTGACGATTCCCGCGGCCCGGTCGACGTCGCGTCGCTCGAGGGCGATCCACTCCTCAGGGCGAAGGCCGGTCCCGACCGCGAAGATCGGGATCGCGGCGAAGCGAGGGTCGAGCTCGTCGGCGATCGCCTCGATCTCCTCCCACGACTCGAAGGGCTGGATCTCGGGCGCCTTCGGCTTCGGGTTCCTGACGTGGCGGGCCGGGTTCTCGTCGATCCACCGCCAGCGGTGCGCTTGCTCGAGCACCTGCTTCATCGCTCGAAAGACGCCGTGGCGGGAGCCGGGGGAGAGCGTCTTCCGCCAGGCGGCGAGCTCGTCGGGTTGCAGCGTCGTAATCTTCCGCTCTCCGAACGCTGCCTCAGCCTGCCGTAGCCGACTCCGAAGGCTCGCGATCGTCACCGGGTCGACGTCGTGCTGGGCGAGGTAGCGGGTGACGAGTTGCGAGACGGTGACGTCCCTCGGAACGCCGAGCGCGCCCAGGCGAGCGAAGTCAAGGGAGGAGGCGAGTGCTTGGCTCGCCTCCCCCTTCGTGCGGAAGCCGCCGACTTGTCGCCGGCGGCCATTCTCGTCGTAGTAGCGGTAGGCCCAGGAGCCGCCGGCGAGCTTACGAACCTGGCCGCGTTGCACGGAGGGCATCCTTACGGGCACCCGTGCTTATAGGCGTGGAGCGTCACGCGCCGACCGCCAGTGACCTCGACGTCACAGACCTGGAAGTTCTCGGGAACGAGCACACCGAAGGCGACGTCCTCGCCCTTTACCGAACAGGCGACGCCACGCCTCTTGCATGCTGTTTGAACGTCCGGGAGTGCCATGCCTTCTGTATCCGCCTCGAGTCGTTCTGCGACCGACATCTCCGAACGCGACTTCTCTTCCTCGCCTCCGCACGCGGCGAGGGCGAGCACGAGCGTGATGCTGCCAAGCAACCATGGCTTCCGCTT
>JALZGN010000239.1 GCA_030861005.1 Actinomycetota bacterium | reverse complement strand
GCGCCATCGCGGGCGACCTCCTTGCGGGTCTTCCTGCCGGCGACACCGCTGGGACCGTCCGCGACCTCGAGCGCCGGGTCGCCGCCGACGGGCGCAATGCCGAAGCGCTCACGCTTCTCGGGCTCGCGTACCAGCAACGCGCGCGCGAGACGGCCGATTCGTCCTTCTATGGCCGTTCCGAGGCGGCACTTCGCCGCGCGCTCGAGCTCGTGCCCCGTGACCCGATCGCGCTGACCGGCGTCGCGGCGCTCGCGGCGTCGCGCCATCGGTTCCACGTCGCTCTCCGGCTCGCCCGGCGGGTGATTGCGACCCGCCCGCGGGGCCCGGTGGCGTATGGCATCCTGGGCGATTCGCTCGTCGAGCTCGGCCGCTACCGCGAGGCGTTCGCGGCGTTCGACCGAATGGCGGAGCTCAAGCCGAGCCTCAGCTCGTACGCGCGAATCGCGTACGCGCGCGAGCTCCTCGGCGACACGTCCGGCGCGCTCGCGGCGATGCGCCTCGCGGTCGAAGCCGGGTCCGCGGTTCCCGAGCATTCCGCCTGGGCGCTCGTCCAGCTCGGGAACCTCCACTTCGACTCGGGCCGTCCGCTTGCCGCCGGCCGGGCGTACCGGGACGCGCTCGCGCGGCTCCCCGGCTACCCGTATGCGGAAGCGGGGCTCGCCCGCGTCGAGGCAGCGCGGGGCCGTCTCGACCAGGCCGTCGCGCGCCTTCGCCGCGTCGTCGCGCGAACCCCCTTCCCCGAGTTCGCGGTTCGCCTCGCGGAAACGCTCGGGGCCGCGGGCCGCGAGCGCGAGGCACGCGAGGCGGCTCGCCTCGTCGATGCGATCGAGCGCGTCCTCGAGGCGAACGGCGTCCGCACCGAGCTCGAGACGGCGCTCTTCGACCTCGACCACGCGCGAAACGTCGCAAGCGCCCTTGCGCGCGCGCGGGAAGCTCATGCCCGCGCGCCGAGCGTCCGCGCCGACGACGTCCTCGCCTGGGCGCTCTTCCGGGTCGGGCGCTGCCGGGAGGCGCGTCTCCAGTCCAAGCGTGCGCTCCGTCTCGGGACGAGGGACGCGCTCATGCACTTCCACCGAGGGCTCATCGAACGCTGCCTCGGACACCGAGTCGCGGCCCAACGGTTCCTGCGCTCGGCGCTCGCGATAAACGCGTACTTCTCGCCGATCTACGCGCGGATTGCGAAGGAGGCTCTCGGATGAGGACGGTCCTTGCGGTTGCCGCCGTTCTCATCGCCACCCTCGCCGGCCCCGGGGGAGCAGGCGCCCACCCGCTCGGGAACTTCACGGTCAACCGCTACAGCGGAATCGAGCTCTCGGGCGGCCGGGTCTACCTCCTCTACGTCCTCGACCTAGCCGAGATCCCGACCTTCCAAGAGGGGGACCGGGTTCGTCGCTCGGACTTCGCGGCGCGTATCGCCGAGCGGCTCGTCGTGCGGCTCGACGGCGAGCGTGCTCGCCTCACCGTTCGCGAGCACCGCGCGAGCGAGCGCCCGGGTGCCGGCAGTCTCCCGACGCTCCGCTTCGAGGCGGTCTACGAGGCCGATCGGACCGGGACCGAGCTCGAGTACCGGGACACGAGCTTCCCTGCGCGGATCGGTTGGAGAGAGGTCGTCGCCTCGGCGACGGACGGCGCCACGATCGAGCGCTCCGACGTCCCGTCCACGAGCGCGAGCCGCGGCCTTCGCGCCTACCCCAAACGTCTCCTCGAGAGCCCGCTCGGCGTCTCGACCGCGCGCGTCGAGTTCGCGCCCGGACAGGGCCCGGGAACACCGCCCGCGATCGGCCGTGCCGAGGCGCCGAGGCGGAGTGCGGGCGGGTTCGAAGCGCTCGTCTCACAGGGGGAGCTCGGAGTCGGCGTCGTCCTCGTCTCGCTCGCGATCGCGATGTTCTGGGGCGCTGCCCACGCGCTGACCCCGGGGCACGGGAAGGCGATCGTCGCCGGCTACCTGGTCGGGGCGCGGGGAAAGCCGCGCCACGCACTCGTCCTCGGCCTCGTCGTGACCGCGGCGCACACGGTGGGCGTCTTCGGGCTCGGGCTCGTCACGCTCCTCCTCTCGCGCTTCGTCGTCCCCGAGCGGCTGTATCCCTGGCTCACGCTCGTGTCGGGACTCCTCGTAGTCGGAGTCGGAGCGTCGGTCCTCGCGTCCCGCGTCCGCCATGCGAGAGCCCATGTGCGAGGGCGTCCGCATGCGCACGACCATGCCCACGGCGACGACGAGAACCCCATCCGGGCTCTCGTCGGTGTGGGCGTTGCGGCCGGGCTCTTGCCCTGCCCGTCGGCCCTCGTCGTCCTCCTGAGCGCGATCGCTCTCCACCGAATCGGCCTCGGGCTCGCGCTCATCGTCGCGTTCAGCGCGGGTCTCGCTCTTACGATCTCCGCGATCGGCCTCCTGGCCGTCTTCGCTCGTCGAGCGTTCAGCCGGATCTCGCTCGACGGTCCCGTCGTCCGCGCCCTCCCCGCCGCGAGTGCGGTTCTCATCCTCGCCGTCGGGGTCGGGATCACCGTCAACTCGCTGCCGCAGGTGCTCTGATGGTCGGCCTCGACGAGAGAATCGCGTCGTTCTCCGACGGGACGTCCATCTGGATCGTCCTCGCCGCCGCCGTCCTGCTCGGGCTTCGTCATGCGACCGACCCCGACCACGTCGCCGCTGTCGCGACGCTCGTCGCGGGCTCGCGCGACGGCGCCGCGCGCCGGGCCGGCGAGCTCGGCCTCGCCTGGGGTGTCGGCCACGGCGTGACGCTCTTCGTCTTCGGCTTGCCGATCCTGCTTCTCAACGGGTACCTGCCGGAGCGCGTCCAGCAGACGGCCGAGACGGCGGTGGCGCTCGTCATCGTCTACCTCGCCGTGCGACTCCTCGTCCGGTGGCGGCGGGGCGCCTTCCGCCCGCACGCTCACCCCCACGCGCACGGCGCGCGGACCCGAGCGGGCGCGTTCGCGATCGGCCTCGTCCACGGCGTGGGGGGGAGCGCGGGCGTCGGCGTCCTCATCCTCGCGTCCGTCGAGTCGACCGCGCAAGCCGTCGTCTCGCTCCTCGTGCTGGCCGTCTTCACCGCCGTCTCGATGGGGATCCTCTCGACCGGGTTCGGGCGTACGCTCGTGAGCCGGCCGTTGCAAGCCGCGTTCAACGGCGTCGCGCCCGCCCTCGCCGTCGCGAGCCTCGCCTTCGGCGTCTGGTACGCGAGCGCGGCCTGGCAGCTCGCGCCCTACCCGTTCTAGCGATCTCTAACATCGGCGTCGGTCATGCCGGACCCCGCGCTCGTCGCCCACCTGACGCGGAACGCCGTCGACGTCCTCCCCGAGGGTGAGCTCGCGCGCAAGCTCGACGAGGGCCGCCCTCTTCGCGTGAAGCTCGGAATCGACGTCACGTCGCCGGACATCCACGTCGGGCGCGCGATTCCGCTTCAGCGGATGCGGGCGTTCCAGGACGCCGGCCACGTGGGCGTGCTGATCATCGGCGACTACACGACGCGGATCGGCGATCCGTCCGGCCGCTCGACGGAGCGGCCGCTCCTCTCGGACGACGAGATCGACCGAAACGCGCGCACGTACGTCGAGCAGGCGTACCAGATCGTCGATCGAACGCGAACCGAAGTCCGCTACAACGGCGAGTGGCTCGCGAAGCTCGACTTCGCCGAGATCGTCCGCCTGACGCGCGTCGCGACGGTCGCTGAGCTCCTGACCCGCGACGACTTTCGCATGCGATACGAGAGCGGGCAGTCGATCTCGGTCTCCGAGCTTCTCTATCCGCTCGCGCAAGGGTACGACTCCGTCGCCGTCCGGGCCGACGTCGAGCTCGGCGGAACCGACCAGCTCTACAACCTGCTCATGGGACGCGAGGTCATGAAGTCCTACGGGCTCGAGCCGCAGGTCGCGCTGACGACACCGCTCCTCGTCTCCTGGGACGGCAAGAAGATGAGCTCCTCGGTCGGCAACAACATCCCGCTCACTGCGCCCCCCGAGGAGCAGTTCGGACGCACGATGCGGATCTCGGACGATCTCCTCCCGGCCTGGTACCGGCTCGTCATGGAGTCCGACGAGGATCCGCTCGCTGCCGATCCGATGGAGGCGAAGCTCCGGCTTGCCCGCTACGTCGTCGCGCGCTCCCATGACGCGTCGGCCGCGCAACGCGCCGAGGAGCATTTCAACCGCGTCGTTCGCGAGAGGAGGGCGCCGGACGAGGTCCCCGAGGTCCGCGTCTCGGGGGACGGCGGCACCGTCTACCTCCCGGGCGTGCTCGTCGAGCACCTCGGCGTCCCGTCGACGAGCGAGGCGCGGCGGCTCATCGCCCAGGGCGGCGTGAAGCTCAACGGCGAGAGCGTGAGCGAGATCGAGATCCCGGCGGTGCGGTTGGACGGCGCCCTCGTGCAAGCGGGAAAGCGGCGCTTTGCACGGGTTTTCGTCTCGCCTTCGGTGACTTGACAGCCCACCAGGCGTTGCTACCATGCGTCGGCTGCCATAGTGGCGGCACGGAACTGTCCACCGACGAGGAGAACGCCCTTCGCGAGAATCTGATACGTCCGTATCACTCTCCGAAGGGGCCTCCACGTCCGGGAGGCCTTTTTCGTGCCCGTCCGGTCGAGCGGCGCGGTCTTTGAAAACTCAACAGCGTGAACGTCCGAGACCCTCCCGTGCCTCGGCACGGAGGGCTTACTACCCGTCTCGTCTTCCCTCGGGAAGGCAGACACTTTGAGCTCAAGCTCGAAGCTGAAGCAGCTGTCCAACCGGCCTTCGGGCCGACGTGACAACCCTTCTTCACGGAGAGTTTGATCCTGGCTCAGGACGAACGCTGGCGGCGCGCTTAACACATGCAAGTCGAGCGACGAACCAGCCCTTCGGGGCTGGGGAAAGCGGCGAACGGGTGAGTAA
>JALZGN010000231.1 GCA_030861005.1 Actinomycetota bacterium | reverse complement strand
CTGCCGCCCTCCGAGGCCCTTGGTCGTTGGTGCTAGCGGTCGTCGCGCCTCGGGCCGCGGTCTCGGTCTCGGCCGCCGCGTCCGCCTCGGCGCTCGCCGTCGCGGCGCGGGCGCTCCTCGTCCCGTGGCCGGGGCGGCGCGTCCTTCGCCCGCTCGATCAGCTCCTCGGGCTGGACGAGCCCGCCGTTCTCGTGCTTTGCGACGAGCTTGAGCCCGATCCGCCCCCGCTGCTTGTCGACCTCGAGCACCTTGACGTCGAGGACGTCGCCCCGCGAGATCACGTCCTCGATGTGCGCCACCCGCCCGGGGCCGACGTTCGAGACGTGCAAGAGCCCGTCGGTTCCCTTCTTGAGCTCGACGAACGCGCCGAAGTCGGTCGTCTTCACGACCTTGCCCGTGTACTCGTCTCCCGGCTCCGGCTCCTTGGTGAGACCCTGGATCGTCGAGATCGCGGCGTCCGACTTCGTGCCCTCGGTGGCGTAGATCAGGATCGTCCCGTCCTCCTCGATGTCGATCTGGACGTCGTGGTCGCCCTCGATCTGGCGGATCGTCTCGCCGCCCTTGCCGATCACGAGCCCGATCTGCTCGGGATCGATCTTGATCGTCGCGATCCGCGGCGCGTGCGCGGCGAGCTCGGTTCGGACCTCGGGGATCGCCTCGAGCATGCGGTCGAGGATGAACTCCCGCGCCCGGCGAGCCTGCTCGAGGGCAGAGCGCATGATCTCCTGCGTGACTCCCGTGATCTTGATGTCCATCTGCAGGGCCGTGATCCCCTCGCGCGTGCCCGCGACCTTGAAGTCCATGTCGCCGAGGTGGTCCTCGGCGCCCTGGATGTCGGTCAGGATCACGTAGTCGTCGCCCTCCTTCACGAGACCCATCGCGATCCCGCTCACGGGCCCCTTGATCGGGACGCCGGCGTCCATCAGGGCGAGCGTCGAGCCGCAGACCGAGCCCATCGAGGACGAGCCGTTCGACTCGAGCGTCTCCGAGACGAGCCGGATCGTGTACGGGAACTCCTCGGGACCCGGGATGACGGGCTCGAGCGCCCGCTGGGCGAGCGCGCCGTGGCCGATGTCGCGCCGCTTGGGGCCGCGCATCATCCCCGTCTCGCCGACCGAGTACGGCGGGAAGTTGTAGTGGTGCATGTAGCGGCGCTCCTCCTCGAGCGAGAGGTCGTCGATCCGCTGGCCCTCTTTCGCCGTGCCGAGCGTGAGGAGGGTCATGATCTGCGTCTGGCCGCGCGTGAAGAGCGCCGAGCCGTGCGTGCGCGGCGAGACACGAACCTCGCACTCGATCGGGCGGATCTCCTCGGCGCCGCGGCCGTCCGGCCGGCGCTTCTCGATCGCGATCTTCGCGCGGACGAGGTCCTTGTAGACCGCCTCGGCGGCCTTCTTCACGAACTGCCGGGTCATCTGGTCCTTGACGACCACGCCTTCGCTCTCGAGGGGCGCGGGGCCGACGGGGAAGGGAAGCCCGACCTCTTCGACGATCCGCTCGAAGAGGAGCTGACGCTTGGCCGACTTCAGCTGCTTCGAGTCCTGCTCGGCGTCCGTGAGCGCGCGAAGCTCCTCCTCGAAGTGCTCGCGGACGGCACGCTTGACCGCCGTCAGCCGCTCGCGCTCGAGGATCACGTTCAGGGACGAGCGAACCTGGATTTGACGGACGATGTCCTCCTCGCTCGACTCCATCGTCAGCTCTGGACAGAGCTCGGCGTGAATCTCCTCCGCGACGGCGGCTGCGTCACGGAGACCAGCGGATGCGATCGCGCCACGAATCCGCGTCGCGTACTCCGCGTCGAGCTCGGCGGTCACGTTGCTGTCGAGCCACTTCGGCTTCCCCGCCTGCCTGCGGACCTCCTCCTGCGCCTCGCAGAGCTTCCGGATCTCGGTGTGCGCGAGCTCGAGAGCCTCGATCAGCCGATCCTCCGGAACCTGGCTTGCGCCCGCCTCCACCATCGTGAGCGCGTCCGCCGTCCCGACGACGGTGAGATCGAGCTCCGACTCGCTCTCGAGCTCGGGGAGCGTTGGGTTGACGGCGAGCTCGCCGTCGACGAGCCCGACCCGAACGGCGCCCACCGGCCCGAGGAACGGGAGCGGCGAGATCATGAGCGCCGCCGACGCCCCGTTGATGCAGAGGATGTCGTGAGCGGTCACGAGGTCGGCCGAGAGGACCGTGCAGATCACCTGGGTCTCGTTCGTGTAGCCCTTCGGCCAGAGCGGCCGGATCGGGCGGTCTATCATGCGCGCAGTCAGGATCGCCTTCTCGGTCGGGCGCCCCTCGCGCTTGAAGAAGCCGCCGGGAATCTTCCCCGCTGCGTACATCCGCTCCTCGACGTCGACGGTGAGCGGGAAGAAGTCCGCTCCCTCCCGCGCGTCCATCCGCCCCTGGGCGGTGGCGAGGATCATCGTCTCGCCGCTTCGGACGACGACGGCCCCGTCGGCTTGCTTCGCCAGGTGCCCGGTCTCGAAGACCATCTCGGACTCTCCGACCCGAGCCGTTACGGACGTCCGGGGGGAAACGATCGTGCTCATGCTGCCTCCTTGTCTTCGAGGGAAGCGGAGGCGGAGGTTTGAGACAACTCCTCGCCGGAGCTCCCTCAAACTTCCACCGGCGCCTCCCGGTCGCCCGCGCCTAGCGGCGCAGGCCTAGATCCTTGATCAGTGCCCGGTAGCCCTCCAGGTCCCTCTTTTGAAGGTAGTTCAGCAGGCGGCGGCGCCGGCCGACGAGCCTGAGCAGGCCGCGGCGCGAATGGTGGTCCTTTCGATGCGCGCGGAGATGCTCGGTGAGCTGCTCGATCCGGCGCGTGAGGAGCGCGATCTGCACCTGCGGCGAGCCGGTGTCGAGGTTCTCACGACCGTACGTCTCGACGACGTCGCGCTTCGCCTCCTTCGTGAGAGCCATCGCGACCTAGGCTACCAGAGGTGCCCGTAGATCCCGGGATCGCGGCGGGCCACCCGGCCACCGCCGACGCGGGGCTCGCGGTCCTCGCCGACGGGGGAACGGCTGCCGACGCCGCCGTCGCGGCGTCGCTCGCGTCGTGCGCGGCGGAGGTCGTCATGACCGGGCTCGCGGGCGGCGGACACGCGATCTGGTTCGATGCCGGTAGCGGCCGAACGGAGCTCCTCGACTTCTTCGTCGCCGTCCCCGGTCTCGGCCGGCCGCCTCGCGAGCCGACGCTCGTCGAGCTCGAGGTCCCGTTCGGGACGGAGCTCGTGCACTACGCGGTGGGGACGGGCTCGTGCGCGGTCCCGGGCGTCCCGGCCGGCCTGCACGAGCTCTGGTCGCGCTACGGCCGTCTCCCGTGGCGACGGCTCGTCGAGCCCGCGATCGCGATTGCCCGCAACGGCGTCTCGATGCCGCGCACGCACGCTGCGTGCCTCGCGATGCTCGCCCCGGTGATGACGATGCGCGAGGGGAAAGCGATCTTCGCGCCCGCCGGCTCTCTCCTCGAGGCGGGCGATCTTCTCGTCCAGCCGCGGCTCGCGCGCGCGTTCGAGCTCGTGGCCGAGGAGGGCGCACTCTCCTTCTATCGCGGGTCGCTCGCTCGCTCGTTCCTCGAGGTGATGGAGGAGCGCGGCGGGCTCGTCACGCGCGACGATCTCGCCGGCTACTGCCCGCGCTGGCTCGCCCCAGACGAGGTCCCCTACGCGGCGACTCGCGTTCTCACGCGGGACGGGCTCGCGCCGCTCCGCGCCGCGCTCGTCCGCCTGCCGCCGCTCCGCGGGCTTCCGTCCGGCCGGCGCGCGCTCGCCCTCGTTC
>JALZGN010000217.1 GCA_030861005.1 Actinomycetota bacterium | reverse complement strand
CTGCAGGCCCGGCGCCCACGACGACGACGCGGCGCCGCTCGGGCGCACGCTCGGGACGCGGGAGCGTCCGCTCGCGCCCCGTTCGCGGGTTCTGGGCGCACGCGATCGCCGTCCCCGCGTGGTAGTGGGCGATGCAAGCGTTGCAGCCGATGCAGCGGAGGATCTCGTCGAGGTTCCCCGCCCCCGCCTTCCGGACGAGGTCCGGATCGGTAATGAGCGCGCGCGTCATCCCGACCGCGTCGGCCGCCCCCTCCGCGACGAGCCGATCCGCCTCGAGCGGGTCGACCACGCGTGACGTCGCGATGAGCGGGACGCCGATCCGGAAGCCCTGCGCGTAGGCGGCGATCGCGTTCTCGGTCACGGGCGGCGGCGGGACGATGCCGGCCGACCCGAGGTACGTGGACGAGTCGCCGAGGGCGATGTGGAGGTAGTCCACGCGCCCCGCGAGCTCGTCCGCGACCGCGCACGCCGCGTCGGAGTCGGCGCTCATGCGGACACCGACCGCGAGCCCGTGCGTCGCCTCGCGGACCGCGTCCACGACCGCGAGGAGGAGGCGAGCGGGGTCACCCCATTCGTCGTCGCGCCGGTTCAGCGCGGGATCGAAGAACTGCGCGATCAGGTAGCGGTGCGCGGCGGAGATCTCGATCCCGTCGAGGCCGCCTTCGGCAGCGAGGGCGGCAGCGCGCGCGTAGCCGGCGAGGAGATCGTCGATCTCCTCACCGCGCGCCGCCCGCGGCTCGACGTGGAAGCGCTGCGTGGGGACGGCGGACGGCGCGAGCGAGGGAGCGCGCGGCGCCGTCGCGATCTGCTCGCGCCCGCCGTGGAAGAGCTGGACGAAGAGGCGCGTCCCGTGTGCCCGGACGGCGCGCGCGACCGCTCGGTACGCCGGCACGATCTCCTCGCGGTAGCCGGCGAGCGTGTGCGCGGTCAGGAGCCCCGACGGATGCACCGCCGTCGCCTCGAGGACGATGAGGCCGACCCCGCCGCGCGCCCGCGCGACGTGGTAGGCGACGAAGTCCTCGGTCGGCAGGTGTCCCTCGACGAGGGTCGTCTGGTGGGCGGTCGAGACGATCCGGTTCGGCAGCTCGACGGGGCCGACCGCGAGCGGCGAGAAGAGGTGTGTGAGACTAGGCGCCGCCGCCACCGGTGAGCGCCTCGCGCTCGAACGCCTCGCGCTCGGCAGGCGAGAGCGGGCGCGATACGCCCGCTTCCGGGTCGAGCGCGACGACGACGGCCGTCGCTTCCGCGGCGAGCTCGCCTGCCCGCGTCCAGAGCTCCTCGCGCGTCCGGACGCTCGCGCGTCCGATCTCGAGGAGCCCGCACTTCGCGATCACCTCGCCCTCGCGGTCGCGAAGCTCGCGGCGGAAGTCGATCTCGACGCGGGCGAGCAGGTAGTCCCACGGGTCGCCGTCCGGACGCCCGAGGACGTGATGGAGCCAATCGTCCCGCACCTCCTCCAGGTAGGTGAGGAAGACCGCGTTGTTCACGTGGCCGTAGGCGTCCATGTCGCGCCACCGGATCGCGATCCGTTTCTCGTGCATGCCGGTCGAAACTGCCGGATGATAGTGAGCGTCGTGGCGACGAAGCTCAGCGTCCTCTTCGCGACCGGCGTCTTCCTCGCGAGCCTCGCCTACTCGCTAGGGCCGGGCGGTGGAGCGGCGCCGCCGGACGAGCACGAGGCGCGTCCCCGGCGGGAGCCGGCGCTGGAGCCGCGCTTGCTCGGGCCTCGTGCGCGCGAGCTTCGAGCGGCGCCCGGAATCTGGTCGGCGTGGAAGCCGTTTCCGCCCCTCGCGGGCGAGCCGACGACGGTCCTCTGGCGGACGGAGGGCACCGTCGCCCGCGTGTCGGTCGCCGGCAGGCGAAGGAGCGAGCAGGTCGCCGTCCGCTTCGGCCCGACGCCCGTCCTGCCGACGCTCGCCGGTGCCGGCCTCGCGTGGAAGCGGCCGGGACGGGAATGGGGTTCGCGACTGCTCTTCCCGAGCGCAGGGGTCTGGACCGTGCGCGTCCGTGCGGGCGCGCGGACCGGGGCGGTCCGCGTGCGGGTCGTCGAGGGGCGGCCCGCGTCGGGGTAGCGGCGGTGGGGCGCGTCCTCGTGGGCGATCCGCACTTCTCGCTTGCGGCGGTGCGCGAGCTCCTCGCCGGCGTCGCGGATGCAGAGCCGGCCGAGGCGCCGTGGCAGGGCGACGACGTCGTCGGTCTCCTCGTCGGGCCGGACTACCCCGTGACCGGCGACGATCTCGAGTCGCTCCCCGCGCTCGCGATCGTCGCGACGCCGAGCGTCGGCCACGACCACGTCGACCTCGCCGCGGCGGCCGCGCGCGGCGTTTGGGTCACGAACGTCCCCGACTACTGCGTCGACGAGATGGCGGACTCGACGCTCGCGCTCCTGCTCGCCCTTCTCCGCGGCGTCGTCACGCTCGACCGAAGCGTGCGGGCGGGCGACTGGGACTACACGGCGGCGGGGCCGCTTCGGAGGCTCGAGGAGACTCGCCTCGGCCTGGTCGGGTTCGGCCGCATCGGGCGCGCGGTCGCCGCGCGGGCGCGCGCGCTCGGCATCTCCGTCGCGGCGACCGACGAGGTCGTCGCCGACGACGAGATCGGGGCCGCCGGCGTCCGCCCAGCCGAGCTCTCGGAGCTCCTCGCCTCCTGCGACGCGTTCTCGCTCCACCTCCCGCTGACGCCCGCGACGGAGGGGATGATCGGCGAGGACGAGCTCGAGCGGATGCCGCGAGGGGCGGTGCTCGTCAATACGGCGCGGGCGCGCCTCGTCGATCTCGACGCGCTCCTTCGCGCGCTCGAGAGCGGTCACCTCGCCGGCGCGGCGCTCGACGTCCTGCCCGTCGAGCCGCCGACCCCCGCGGCGCCGCCGCCCGAGCACCCTCGCCTCGTCGTGACCCCGCACGCCGCCTGGTACAGCGAGGAGGCAGAACACGAGGTCTATCGGCGCGCGACACTCGCCGTGCGCGCCGTCCTCGAGGGCCGGGTGCCCGACGGTGCCGTCGTCCGCGCGCCGGCGCGCGCATGAACGCGTTCCGCTCCGTCCTCGCCGGGGACGCGAACAGCGGCCGCGTCGCCCTGGTCACGGGCGGCGGCACCGGGATCGGGCGTGCGACCGCACTCGAGCTGGCGCGCACCGGCGCTCGCGTCGCGATCTGCGGGCGTCGGCCCGAGCCGCTCGAGGCCGTCCGCGACGAGATCGAGACCGCGGGCGGCGAGTGCCTCGCCGTTTCCGCCGACGTGCGGGAGCGAGACGAGGTCGAGTCGCTCGTCGAGCAGGCGCTCGCCCGCTTCGGGGCGATCGACGTGCTCGTGAACAACGCGGGCGGGCAGTTCATCGCGCCGGCGGAAGAGATCTCGCCGAACGGCTGGCGCGCCGTCCACCGACTCGCCCTCGACGCGACGTGGCACGTGACGGGCACGGTTGCGCGGCGCTCGATGCTCGCCGACGGTCGCGGCGGCGTGATCGTCTTCCTCGGCTTCAGCCCGCGCCGTGGGATTCCCGGGATGGTCCATGCCTCGGCCGCCCGGGCCGCGCTCGAGAACCTCGCGGGCGCGCTCGCGTGCGAGTGGAGCCGCTTCGGCATCCGCGCCGTCTGTGTCGCGCCGGGAACGATCCTCACCGAGGGCCTCCGCGGCTACGGCGAGGAGCGTGTCGAGGAGTGGTCGCGCGCGGTGCCGCTTGGCCGCCTCGGGCGCCCCGAGGAGGTCGCAGCGGTGATCGCCTTCCTCGCCTCGCCGGGCGGGGCGTACGTCACTGGGACGACGGTCGTCGTCGACGGCGGTGCCGACGCGTGGGGTCTTGCGAGCGAGCCGCCTCGACCGTCGCGCGACGTGGCTAGCGGGAGCGGCGGCGCTCGGTGAACGCCTGCATCGCGGCGCGTGCATCGCTCGTCTGCGCGAGCGCGGCGTAGGCGAGGCGCTCGATCAGGATCCCCGTCTCGCGCGACGACTCGCTCATCCGGTCTGCCGCCTCCTTCGCGAGCGACGCCGCGAGCGGAGGGAGCTCGGCGAGCCGCGCCGCGAGCTCGCGAGCGCGCGCCGTCGCCTCCCCTGGCGCAACGACCTCGGTGAGGAGCCCGAGCGCGAGCGCCTCGCGCGCGTCGATCCGCTCGCGGAGGAGCATCAGCTCCTTCGCTCGCGCCGGGCCGACCGTCCGGACGAGACGGTGCGTGCCCCCCGAGCTCGGGACGATCCCGAGCGCGACCTCCGGGAGCCCGAAGACCGCCGTCTCGTCGGCGATCCTGAAATCCGTCGCCAGCGCGAGCTCGAAGCCGCCGCCGAGGCAGTACCCGGAAATGGCGCTGACGGTCGGCTGCGGGAGCGCGGCGAGGCGCTCGTACACGTCGCCCGTCTCGCGGTAGTAGGCGGCGATCGACTCGGGTTCGGCGTCGCGCATCTCGTTCACGTCGGCCCCGGCGGAGAAGGCGCGGCGCGAGCCGGTGACGACGACGGCGCGCGCGCCGCCGACCTCCTCGCCCTCGAGCGCGCGAAGGAGCTCGCGCTCGAGGGCGCTCGAGAGGGCGTTCAGCTTCTCGGCGCGGCAGAGCGTGAGGACGCACGTCGCGCCTTCGCGCGCGACGGCGACGTACCCACCGTCAGGCACGGGCGCCGGCGCGAGTTGGCACGCGCTCGCGCGAGCGGAAGTCGCCGGAGGCGACGTCGAGCTGCTCGGCGGCGAACCGGCCGAGGAGCTCGCGCACGCGCTTCGCCGGCATCCACGGCTGCCCGATGGCAGCCTTGAAGGCGAGGCCGTCGGCGAGCGCGATCAGGCGCTCGGCGACCTCGTCGACGGACGCGACGGGGTGGAACGTCCCGCTCCGGACGCCCTCGCCGATGACGTCGACGAAGTAGGAGCGCCAGCGGCGCCCGACGCTCTCGCTCTCGCGACCGAGCCGCGGCCGCAGCCGGCTCGCCGCGATCGAGGTCTCGACCCAGAGGACGAAGTCCTCCTGGCGCTCGCCCGGATACGGGACGGCCGCGTCGAGGAGCGCCGCGAGCCGCTCCTTGGCGTCTGCCGCGCTCTCCAGGAGATCCTCGAGCGGCCCGTACGGCCGCTCGTTCGCCCACCTCAGGGCGGCGACGAGGACGTCCTCCTTCGTCTCGAAGTAGTAGTGGACCGTCCCCGTCGACGTTCCCGCCTCACGGGCGATGTCGGCGACCCGGGTCGCCTCGACGCCCTTGCGCGCGATGACGCGGCACGCGGCGGCGACGATCCTCCGCTCGGGAGCGGCCGCGTCCAGCTGTCCCGGGCCCGACCGCCGCCCCGGCTTCGCGATCCCGTCCACCTCGGACGCTCTCCCTTCTACGGACAAGGCTTGACGGCTCCCCCGCCGTCGAATCTAATTGACGCGTCAGTCAAGCGCCAGATCCTTTCTGCGGAGGATGAGGAGGTCGACCTGATGAGTGACGGGCGCGAGGACTTCGTGGAACGAAAGCTCCGGCGAAGCGATTTCCTGAAGGTCGGGGCCGTGACGGTGGGGTCCGGCTTCCTCGCCGCCTGCG